>JASFJX010000369.1:0-4671 GCA_050119385.1 Candidatus Thiodiazotropha sp.
TTGATCCAGGAGCCGCCGCGCAACACTCGAAATTCCCTTGTCTTGTCAATGGCGTTATCATCTGGATTGTCATATTTGTTCAGACACCATTCCAAGACATTGCCCGCCATGTCCATGACACCATAGGGCGAAGCCCCCTGGGGATAGAGCCCCACCGCGGTGGTTTGCTTCAGATTGCTTGGCCCAGCCTTCATACTCTTTTCATCCACATTGGCATATCCGGCCCGATAGCCGTCGCCCCAGGGATATTCCCGCCCATCCTTGCTGCGGGCCGCTTTCTCCCATTCCTGCTCGGTGGGTAGGCGCACCTCGTATCCCAGCTGTTGCGACAGCCAGCGGCAGAAGGCAACCGCCTCATACCAGGAGACAGTCTCCCGCGGGCGGTTGGCTTGCTTCCACCTCGATTTCTCAGGTGATTGCCTTTCCAGGCCGCTCCACCAGCGATCGTCCTCATATCCCCCGTCGTCGATAAAGGTCTGATACTGGGCGTTGGTGATGGGATAGCGGGCGATATAAAAGCTATCCAGGTTCAGCCGCTGTTGCTTCTTTTCTCCATAGATAAACTCCCCGGCCGGTATCTCCACCCAGTCGATGGCGGGCAATCCACTCTCATCCAGCCCGACACCGGGTCGCGGATCGCCCAGTCCAGCCAGTTGATCACCGATTTTCAGGCGCTCTTCCGGCGAGGTATGCGGGTCCTCAAGCTTTTTCTGCAGTTGATCGAAGAGATCATGATCTATTTCATCTTCCCCTTCCACTCCTTTGACCCAGTTACTGATTCGCACAGCCAGCTCGCGGGCCAGTTGATGGGAGCTGTCCTGATCCCAATTGCGGATATCCACCAGCTGTCCCGGGGAGGAGAAACCGCTCGGTGCCTGGATGTCGTCGATCTGCAGCAACAGGCTACCCAGGGAATCGATTTGCTGTTCCCTGCTCCTCTCGCTCCAGAGCCTCTGCATGCCCTCTGTCCACAGGCGCAATACCCGAATGGCCGGGTCTGTTACAGCGGTGGTGCTTAAGCCGGGTTTCTCCTCGATCAGATCTACATCGATATCCTGGGTTTTCAACCACTGTTGTACCTCCATTGCCCTTTTTCTATCGGTTTTGCTGAAGGCCAGGTAGAGGCTTGGTCTATCCTGTTTCTTCTCTGGCGAAGGCTCCGGGATCAGGTTGATCTGCAAGCGGTAGTGCCTGCCGCTGCGTGTGGTCATTTCGATCCGGCTGGTCTCGGCATCCAGTTCAAACAAGCTGCCATGGTTCACTAGCACCCAGGATCTCATCTGTCCGGCAGCGCGGATATGAAGACGGGCGGGTAACGGAGTGTCGAATTCGATTGCCTCCCGACCACTGCCGGATTTTGCAAAGTAGAGTATATTTTTCCCCTTGGTTGCATCGTGGCGAAGCTCAACCGCAAGCCTGTCGGTTTGACGTTCAGGGATAGCCGCTTGCATCCAGTCCGGCAGGCGAACCGGATCCACATCATCACTCCAACCGCCCGGATCGTGCAGGCTGTCGAAGGCGAAATTGACCAGATGTCTGCCGGCGCCGGCATTGATCTGTTCATCGCTCAGTATCGCCGTGCTGTATTTGATACGGCGGGCCAGTTCCAGCAGCTTCGAAGGCTCGGCTTCACCAGCGTCGGCGTGAGCGAGAATCAAGCGCAACATGTCCCGATAGACCTGATTCAGGCCTTCATTGTTTCGGTTCAGGGCAAAGAAATAGAGGTCTCGTTCCAACCGGTCCAGCGGTTTCCAGTGCCGGGTCAGCACCTGGCACTGTTGCCACAGCGCATCGAGGTCGAGCGGACCGGGATCATCCCGTACCTTTTGCGCGAGCAGGCCCGCCATGCCGGGGCTGAAGATGAAATTGCTGGTGTTACGTGCGTGTACCAGGTCACTGAACCAGAGCTGGTGTTCGTACAGGGCATCCAGGTGCGGCAGGAAGGCCAGGCGGATGCCGCGCAGCAGGCGTGGCTCGACGCGGGGCACGAAAGCGACATGGCAGGCCAGTCGCAGCAGTTCCGGTGCTTGCTGTTCAAACGCCCGGAACAGGTCGATCTCCCTTTGTGAGGCGGGCGACAGACTCATGGCTCGACTCGGTGACCGATGCCGATCAAGCTTCTGATCTGGCTTGCGCTGGTTGCAGGCGACCAACGGAACAGGTAGGGGTATCCCCCCAGATGGTTGCTCAGCCACTCATCGTACTCCCAGGGAACCAGGAAGATCAGGGGGCATTGAGCCTTTTCGCAGCGATTTATGAATCTCAGCCAGCGCCGCTGCAGCCGGTATGCGGAGCGGTGGTTCGGCAGACCGAAGTCGGTTGCCACCAGGTTGGGGATCCCGGTTCGTGGCATCCAGTGTTCGGGTTCGTCATTGTCGGTCCAATATTCAGCCTGTAGAGGATCATCGATGAACTGGAAGCGGCTGACCAACGCCTTGCCCAGGGTTTTTTCCAACTGGAGGGAGAGTCTTTCAAGATCGTTCCACCAAGGGACCATCGAATCGGAATAGTCGAGCAGCAGTTGGCAGCCATGTTCCAGTGTGCCCGTCTCCTGATAAGGAAAGCGGCGGGGAAGCATACCCTGGCTCGATTGCCGAATCAGCTTAGCGAGGTCGATCCGGCGGCTTTGCCGAACCCTCTGCAGAAGCGCGGTCAGCAGACCACGGCTGGTATTGTCCAGGAACAACGAGGGTGGATCGATCGCGCTGTACTCTTGCTCGTCGAAGCGTTCAAAGTCCGGGTCGGGTTGCTGAATCTCCCCCATGGGCGGTGACAGATCATCCAACCTGGTCAGTGTTCCGGGTAACGTACCATCGGGCAGTTCTAACCTTGGAGCTAGTGCAGGTGGAGTAGAGACCTCCTTTTTGCCCGAAGGCAATGGTTGTCTGCGCCGGATGCGATTTGTGACACCGGAAACAGGCATGGAACGGTTTTTCCGGACCTTGTGCTGCTGTGGATTCTGCAGGCTGAAACCGAGTGCCGCTGCAATCTTTCGGGCCTGTTCGTCATTCCGCCATGGCAGATCGCTGAGCGAACTGATCAGGTCAGCCAGGTGAATATCGCTGCTGCTGCTCCGGGAGGAAGCCATGGTAAGGGTCAGGCCTTCTTGCGCAATATTGAATTCTCGACCTGCCGCCACACCCGTGAGCTATCATCGGGTCTGATGTCTCGGTCGATACAGACCTTCAGCGTATCGAGAAACTCGCTGGTTCCGGGAACACGCAGGCCTTCGGTCTCCTCCCTCTCTCGGTAATCAAGAATTTTATCAACAATCTGCTGAAGTAGATCAGCATCAATCTCATTGCCCAAGTGGCTTTTGGCAATCTTTTTGAGATCTTCTTCACCGGGCTCTTCGATGTAGAGAGAGACGCATCGACGCAGGAATGCCGCGGGCAGCGCACGCTCCTGGTTTGATGTGATGATGGTGAAGGTCTGCGAGGAGTCGTCAGCCGCGATGAAGGAGCCATCGCGCAATTCGATGCGCCGCCGCTCGATGGTGTCGAGCAGGTCGTTGGGCAGATCGGGTTCCGCCTTGTCGATTTCATCGATCAGCAACAGCGTATGATTGGCGCCGCCCTCCTGCGACCGCTCAACACCTTTGAAGGCTGATCTTGCCTGCTGATGTTCTTTTCCCCTGTTTTGAGCGGATTCGCGATTGAAAGCCCACCAGAATATACCGGGACGGTTGTATTCCCAGTCCGGCTTTACCGAATCCCTATTGGCGCCGGCGGCATGGGCATCGTGCAGGCGTTGCAGGTGATCGAACTCGTTGGTCAGGTCCTCCAACGTGGTGCGGGAGGTGATGGACTTGTTCAAATAATGCCAACCCTTGACCGCGGCCAATGCCTCGGCCAGACGGCTCTTGCCGCAGCCGGGCTTGCCCTCGACGAGCAGAGGACGTCCGGTGATATGGGCGACATCGATGGCAATGGCAATGTCTTCGGTGAAAACGTAGGGTTCGACATATTTCTCACCGGCAAAGGTATCGTCGGGCGGCAGATCGAAAAATACGGGATCGTAGTTCATGTCGTATTACCTGGACAGTGGACTGAGAATTCCATGCAGATCACAGTCGTTGAGGTATTGGTCGTCTTCGTTGTCGATATCGAGTACCGGTTCTATCGGCCGGATGCCCGGCCATTCACCCTCGAGCGGTTGTTCACCGGACCCTATCACGACACGCAGATTGGGGTAATGCCGCCTGAGACCGATGATCTCACGCGCGCGTTCAGCGTCGGGCAATCCTGTTGCAGGATCCTTGACAGGCAGATAAACCACCACGAAATCCTTGCGGTTCACCTGTTTGCGCAGTCGTTCCTGTTTCGAGTTGGGATTGTAAATACGGCAACGTTTCCAGATTTCCTGCTCGATGTTCTCCAAAGTGGTCTGGTCTGTGAGTGGTACCAGTACACCTTTGACGTCATCGTGCCAGATCCGTTTGATATAGCGATCGACAGTGAAGTTGCCGGTGGATTCTGAGCCGATGCTTCCCCGATCGTCAAGATGCTTACCATTCAGTGTCAGTATGGCATCGCTATCACTGATAGCCGGCAACCTTGATGCCGCCCCTGCGTTGACCCAGATCGCCCGAACTGCGCCATGGACTTCCTGCATGCGCTCTTTGGTTTCTCTTCGAACAATCCCCTCAGCGAACTTTAAGAGTTTCTGCAG
>JASFJX010000370.1:0-4670 GCA_050119385.1 Candidatus Thiodiazotropha sp.
AGACAGCTAAGACATATCTGGCAAAGCAGTACGGTTATCTTCATCGTTCAATCCCAGCATACTATGGCATTAACCCTTGATTATCAAGTTTCTTTACAATGCTCAAAACGAAATATGGATCATAAACGCTTTCTTGTAAATGAAAAATTCCCCTAAAAAGCTTTAGCCCGAATGTTTTATCCGGGAATGTGATGATCGTGCCAAGATCGCCATTCAGATGCGGATCTGTGATTGAGTTAGTAGCCTAAGCTATTGACGATTAAGCAAATAGCACAGCTGGGCGGCGAGACAGGCGCGAGGCGCGTTCAGTGTTAGTCGGTTACACTTTGTACTTTGCTAATATCCCAGAAATATCTTATAAAATCCGCAGGTTAATTTCTTTTCCAAGCGACCGTGTGAAATATCCGGGTTAGGTTGAGTCAGGGAACCCTGACTCAACCATACTTTGTAAGATACAGAAGTGCTGGGCTGATCTTATGCTCTAACCTTCCCTGTCCACAGGAAAATGTGGCTCGAAGATTCAAAGCCCAGCATGCGTGGCCAGAAACAACGTTAGAACCAGACCTCCATCTGCATACCATAGGTAAAGCCGCTGGTGTCATCCGAATCTATGCCGGCAGTATCGTCGAGATAGGCATTACTCTCTTCATCTTCCCACCAGGCATAGGTCGCATAGAAACGGATTTCCGGACGTGCCCAGAATCCCAAATCGGGCTGGATTGTCGGGGCAAAGGTCACTTTATACAGCGTATCTTCCAAATGACCGCTGTCAGTTGCTGAAGGTTCACTATCCAGGTAAACCGCACCGGCTTCCAATTGCAGGGCCAGATTTTTGTTTATGCTGTATTTCGCACGGCCGCCGTAAAGGATCTTTGTAATCATATTGTCCTGTTCCAAGCCATTGTCAAATGCTTGATAGGCGAACATAGGCATAACCTGAAAGCTGGGGCTGAGTTCGATCAAACCATCAAGGGAAATGCTCCAACGGCTGCTGTTTTCCCAGTCGATCGACGTATTAAACGGGTTGGGTTGCATGTAACGATTATTAAACAGGGTGGATCCGTATCCGCTGCCGTAGCGCCCAATGATCCGACCGTAGCCACCGTCCATCAGGCCGAAAAAGTCGTTAAAGTTCAGGTAAACAGCCCCCATCCAGCCAGACTCTGCATCCAGCTCGCTGATTGAACTGCCATCGTCAGCCAACACCGCCTCTGAAAACTCACCTCCGGTTGTCCAGGTTGGAGCGAACTGCACCAACATATTACCGACACCGATGGGGATCTGCTCAACTCGAAAGTCTACAACATAGCTGGTCGGTTCGCCGTTGTCGGTCACATCGGTAGTGCCGCCTGAGACTGTTTCATAGCTATTTTCGTCGATGAAACCCAACGCCGCCATACTAAACTTGGCGGATTCGCCCAAAGGGATATCCCCCACACCACCACCATAACCGGCGATATCCAGGAACTGCCAGTCTGTGATGTGCTGGTCTCCGGGATGGCGGTACCATTTTTCACCCGCCCAGAAAGTGACACCCGGCGCCCAGCTGAAATTGCCCATCTCTGCATAAAGTTGACGCACAACCACACTGGTCGGCTCCCAATTGTCCTCGCCCTTGGGTTCGACGATCAGAGAAGAAACAAATTTCGCAAAAGACTGATCATTTGTTTTGATATTTTTTATAAAGGTTAAATTCGTATACGCATTATGCGCTTCATTGCCCAGCCGCCAATAATGCTCATCCAAACCACTGGCATTGTAATTCCAGCGATAACGGTTCCCGCTACCGCCGTCTTGGTTCCAGCCGAAACCGGCACGCGAATAACCGTGGAACTCAAAACTCGTAAAATCATCCTCTGACTTTTCAGCTTCCAGTTTCTCCACTTTTTCGTTCAGCTGCTCTACGGATTGGCGCAGGACTGAAATCTCATCAGCAAAACCTGCTATCGGCCAACTTAGCATAAACGATGCAACTGTGATCCCTAAGATTGGTTTTACTTTAAAACAGGTCATATTCATCTCGTTTGATACTCCTGACAGTTTCAGATTGAGCGCGATACCAGCTTCCAGTCGGAACTTTTGATTAAAAAATATTTCTAACCCAAAGAGCGCGGACTGATGATAAATATGCGAAACAGGACCGCTCCACGCATTAAGCTAACATCACAAAGTAAAGAAACGGCAAAGGACAAAAATAGATTGGGTAAATCAATGATGGGGTGAGGGGAAGTGTGCTTGAAAAAGAAATTAACCGGCGGTTTTTAATAGATAATTCTAGAATATCAGCAAAGTACTAAAGTGTAACCGTCTAACGCTGAACGCGCCCTCGTACCAGTCTCGCCGCCCAGCTGCGGTATTTGCTCAATCACAAATCCACATCTGAACAGCGATCCCGGCACGATCACCGCGTTCCCGGATGAAGCATGCGGGTTAAACCGCCGCATGACCTGCCCTCTCAATTTCAACACAACCCACGTGTGTTGAGAGGGGCAGGTCAAAATATGATATCTAAAACGGCCAAGTCCAATCGGCTATTTCGGGATTGTCGATGCCGTGTTCGTAGGCATATTGACGACAGTCAATCTGCATCTCACGCAACTTCTCCTTGACATGTGCGCCTGCAACCTGCAACCGAGGCACGCGGTTAATGACGTCTATGGCCAGACTGAACCGATCTATTTCATTATTGATGGCCAACTCCAGGGGGGTGTTGATATTCCCCTTCTCTTTGTAACCGCGCACGTGTAAATTGTGATGATTGGTGCGTCGGTAGGCAAGGCGATGGATCAGCCAAGGGTAACCATGGAAGTTGAAAATGATCGGCTTGTCCTTGGTAAAAAGGCTGTCGAAGTCGCGGTTCGACAGGCCGTGTGGGTGTTCATCCTCAGTCTGCATGCGAAACAGGTCGATTACATTGATGAAGCGGATCTTGAGGTCCTCGAAGTGTTCGCGCAGCAGCGCGGTGGCGGCAAGCGCTTCTTTGGTTGGGATGTCACCGCAACCGACTATCACCACGTCGGGTTCGCCACCCTGATCATTACTGGCCCAGTCCCAAATCCCGAGTCCCTTGGTGCAGTGCTTGATGGCGGCATCCATATCCAGATACTGCAGATGGTTCTGCTTGTCGCAGACAATCACGTTGATGTCATCGTGGCTGCGCAGACAATAGTCGGCCGTGTAAAGCAGGGTGTTAACATCAGGCGGTAGGTAGATTCGAGTCACTTCCGGATTTTTGTTCACCACCACGTCGAGAAACCCGGGATCCTGGTGGGTAAAACCGTTATGGTCCTGACGCCAGACAGTCGATGTGATGAGGAGGTTGATGGAGGAGATAGGCTGGCGCCATGGAATATCCTCACAGATAGCAAGCCACTTGGCATGCTGGTTGTACATCGAGTCGATGACATGCACAAACGCCTCGTAGGTGGCGAAGAAACCGTGGCGGCCAGTCAGCACGTAGCCCTCATACCATCCCTCCAAGTTGTGCTCAGAGAGCATTTCCAATACCCGCCCGTCCGGGGAAAGCTCACCACCATCTTCGTCTACCGGCAGATAGTCGGCCAGCCAGAGCTTTTTACTCACCTCATAGACGGCATCGAGCTTGTTAGAGGTATTCTCATCGGGCCCGAAGATACGGAAGTTTTCCATATTGTCGCGCATCACATCGCGTAACAACGCACCGAGGGGCTTGGTGTTCATGGCGCTGATCTGGCCTGGCTTGGATATCTTTTCCGCATAATCACAGAAATCGGGCATGCGTAACTCGCGTCGCAACAGGCCTCCATTGGCATGAGGATTGGCGCTCATACGTCGCTGCCCCGTTGGTGACAGGGCACGCAACGAATCGACCAAACGCCCCTCCTGGTCGAACAATTCTTCAGGACGGTAGCTCCTCATCCATGCTTCCAGCTGACGCAGATGGTCCGGGTTATCGTGCATGCCACCCATGGGCACTTGGTGGGAGCGCCAGTAGCCCTCCACCTGGCGGTCGTCGACCTGTTTCGGTCCGGTCCACCCCTTTGGAGTACGCAGCACAATCATCGGCCAGTGGGCGCGGGCCGCCTTGCCGCTCGCTCGCGCCTGCGCCTGGATGGTGCGTATCTGCGCCAGGCAACGATCCATAGTGGCAGCCATCTGCTGGTGCAGGGTCATGGGATCATCGCCTTCAACGAAGTGGGGTACCCAGCCATAGCCGCGGAACAGGCTCTCAAGCTCTTCGTGCGGGATGCGTGAGAGCAAGCTGGGATTGTTAATTTTATAGCCGTTGAGGTGAAGTATCGGCAGCACCGCACCGTCACGGATCGGATTGAGGTATTTACTCGAGTGCCAGGAGGTGGCCAGGGGACCAGTCTCCGCCTCGCCGTCGCCCACCGCTGCAACCACCACTAAGTCGGGATTGTCGAAGGCGGCTCCGTGGGCGTGGGAGAGGCTGTAGCCAAGCTCCCCACCCTCATGGATCGACCCAGGAGTTTCAGGGGTGCAATGGCTGCCGATACCGCCTGGGAAGGAGAACTGTTTGAAGAAACGTGCCATCCCCTCCTCGTCTTCGCTCTTGTCTGGATAGATCTCCGAGTAGGTCCCCTCCAGGTAAACCGGGGCCAACACGCCGGGGGCGCCGTGGCCGGGACCCGCCATGAAGATGGCGTTCAGGTTTTGTTCAAGGATCAGAC
>JASFJX010000371.1:0-4666 GCA_050119385.1 Candidatus Thiodiazotropha sp.
CGGTTGTTAAGACTGACGGAGAATCAGATTTTCGATGTGCTGCATGGGTATCTCGATAGTATGAATGCCATGATGTTTACCGGCACCATGAGTAACAGGGAGATGTTGAAACAGAAGATCGAGAAGCGCGACGGTGTGCTCGAGGTGCGCATGTTGCGTGGCGGTGCTGTGAACGAGATGTTCGGCCCGGGCTTCGATCATGAGAAACCCTTGGATGATCTTGACAGGCGTGCATTGAATGGTGAACAGATCGTAAAAGTGGAGAAGGTCAGGGGTGAACGTATTGTCACTATCATTGAGCCCTTCGCCGCCGTGTCCGATCGTAACGGCACCAACTGTCTGACCTGCCACGCATTGCCGGAAGGGACGATCCTGGGTGCCGGCAGGCTGACATTCAACCTGGGGGAACGGGATAAGGCGATCGAGCATGAACTCCTGATCAGTGCCGCTATCAACTTTCTGGTTTTACTGATCGGGTTGGTCATTATTAACACGATCATGCGCAAGGTAGTGATCAAACCACTCTATGGGTTGAAGCACACGGTGGAAAAGATCGGTGCCGATTCCGATCTGCGCCCGCGGGTAGAGCTTGGTGCCAATGATGAGTTTCATCAGGTCGGAACGGCAGTGAATAAGATGTTGGATAAGTTTCAACCAACCATTACGGATCTGGCTCACACCATGGAAGGCTTGGCGCACTCGGCCGAGCAGCTGGCCCATGTCACCAAGGAGACCCGCGATGGGGTCGATCAGCAGGAAAAAGAGACGAGTCAACTGACCGTTGCCATGGGTGAGCTGACTTTGGCAGCTGAAGAGGTGGCGAAAAATGCGGCCGGAGCGGAACAGGCAGCGTTAGAGGCGAGAGCCAATGCGGGAGATGGCAGCGATGTGGTTGCCCAGGTTTCCGACTCCATCAAGCGGCTGGTCAAGCGTGTGGATGATGCCGCTGTGGTTGTGCGTCAGCTGGCTGAGGGTACTCAAAGCATCGGCCAGGTCTCCGCGTCGATCACTGCCATTGCGGAACAGACCAATCTACTCGCCCTGAATGCCGCTATCGAGGCGGCACGGGCCGGTGAACAGGGTCGTGGTTTTGCCGTGGTAGCTGACGAGGTGCGTAACCTGGCACAGCGTACCCAAGAAGCGACCCAAGAGATTCAGGGTATCATCGAGCAGTTGGTGTCTGCCTCCAACCAGGCGGTTCAGGTCATGGATGGCAGCAAGCAAGAGGCCGACCAAAGCGTCGCTGACTCCGACCGGGCCGGTGAGGCCCTGGCGCAGATCGCGAATGCAGTAGAGTCGATCAGCGAGATGAATTCCGTGATCGCCACCGCGGCCTCAGAGCAGACCTCTGTGGCCAGCGAGATCAACAAGAATATCATTGCCATCAGCGAAGTCTCTCATCAGACAGCCGAGGGAACCTGCCGCACACTCAACGAGAGTGAAGAAGTGGCGCAGATCTCTGCGAAGCTGGATAAGATGGTCAATCAATTCAAGGTTTGATGGGGAGTAGTGGGGCGGCCCGGTGCAAGCCGGGCCTGGTCTCCCGGCTAGTTCCAAATTGCAGTGCTCGACAGGATTCCGGATCAGGCTATTCAACCTTCACCATGAGGGTCTGCATGAAGCTATCGGCGGCGACCACGGCGTGGTCCTGGTTTAAAAACTCGTGCATGGGGGAGTAGAGGGAGTGAGTCTGGCAAAGGCCTATGTCATCAATCTCGTTGACTATGAAACGGAACTCGTTGGCAGGTAAGCGATGCTGAACTGTCTCCCCCGGTTTGAGATCCTTCCAGTCTTGATCGCCGGCGGGTAGTAGTATCAGACTCATCATCCAGGGTGTGATGATGATGCCTATTGTGCAACCCTCATAAGCCTGGAATCCAACGGTCTGCACCTGTAGTTTTGGATTGAGCAGGGGGATGCCCTGCATCTGCTCCTGTTCAATACGTTTGAAAACGGTCTCGATCTGTAGTGTCAGTGTTTCAAGTTCAGTCATGTTGACTCCTCTTTGTTATCTGCGCGGAAACCCGCTTTTTCCATAAAAAGTTAACTTATTGCTCAAAACTTGGCCAGGCCGGGGAAGTAGTGGTCCACATCGATCTCGGCATTGCCGCCCATGATGACGCTGAGGCCGTCCAGGGCTTGGTTTATCTGCCATGCGTCTTTCTCGCTGATCACCTCCCTTGCGGAGCCGAGAAATGTCAGCAGCCAGGTACCCGCCGGTTGCGCCCCGGTCAACATCATGTTGATCTGCTCCTCGCCGTTGCGGGTACGGCAGCGGGCGACGAAATCACCTGCTTCGATCACCTGGGCCGGAATGCCTACGCACATCGCTGTTGCCTCTTCATGCCTGGGTTGCGGCGAGCCGCACCCTACGCCGAGTAAAGAGATATTGATAGCATTTGCGTTCAATCCTGTTCATTTGCAGTCTGTAAATCCTAGTTCGCATGTTTCATCCGGGCTAGCTGACCAGACCATCAACGGCCTCGGCCTCCATCTTCCAGTGTCCACTGCGTGCCTGGGATCGGGATTCGAGTTTGATGCCGAGCGCCGCCAGCTCATCCAGCAGCATCCGCACCATGCCCTCCAAGCCCTCTGCCGCCTCGGGCGTCAGTCCGAGCCGGTTCTCCAGGGAGTGGGGTACCATACCGATGATAATGACCTGCTCGGGCATCTCGCCCTTGAGAGAGAGTAGAGCGAGCAGGTCTGAAACCCCGAGCTGATGGTTGGATAGCTTGGTTTGAAAAAATGCCGGTATCTCATCGTTGGCGATGCGTACCAGGCTGCCATAGGGTGCACCGGTATTCACCGCATCGGCAATGATCAGGATATCCGCCTGCCGCATCGGTTCGAACAACTCCATGCCGGCGGTGCCGCCGTCGACGATCTCCATACCATCGGGGATGTGGTAGCGGCTTTGCAACTCTTCGACGGCTCGGACACCAACCCCTTCATCTTGCATCAGTACGTTGCCCATACCGATCACCAGGGTCTTTTTTATTCTGTTTTCCATCCAGCTAATTCCCCTGTTGTAATCCTCAGAGCGCCTTGACCCGTACGATCTCCTGTTGCTCGGTGTCGACCATGTGGATGGCGCAGGCGATGCAGGGATCGAAGGAGTGGACGGTGCGCAGCACCTCCAGGGGTTTCTCCGGGTCGGCCACAGGATTGTCTATCAGCGAGGACTCGTAGGGGCCGATCTCGTCGTTGGCGTCGCGCGGACCTGCGTTCCAGGTACTGGGCACCACCGCCTGGTAGTTCTTGATCTTGCCGTCCTCGATCACCACCCAATGGGAGAGGGTGCCTCGGGGCGCCTGGTGGAAGCCCACACCCTTGATCTCATCCTTGGGAAAGACCGGGGCGTTGAAGGTGTCCAGGTCGCCGGTGCCGATGTTGTCCATCAGTTTCTGCCACTGATCGTTCAGGGTGTCGATCATTACCGCACAGCGCACTGCACGGGCAGCGTGGCGACCGATGGTGGAGTTGACCGCCGACAAGGGAATGTCCGGATTTTGGGAGACCGCCTTTAGGGTGCCCATGGCCTGGTCGAGGTATTTCTTATAGCCCGCATGGCCGCTGGCTACACCCACCAGCACATCAGCCAGGGGGCCCACCTCGGCCCGTTTGCCGTAGAAAGTGGGGGCCTTGACCCAGGAGTACTTGCCCTCGTCTTGGAAGTCGGTGTACTCGGGTTCTGTCTCGCCCACCCAGGGGTGCAGGGCATCGCCACCGGTGTACCAGGCGTGCTTGGAGCTTTCCGCCACGCCATCGCGGAAGTAGGCGTCGCCGAAGGTGGTGATCGGTTTCATACTGTCGATGTCTCCGTTCTCGATATAGCCGCCCGGCAGGTCGAACAGGGTACCCTTGGTGTCTTGGGGGCAGTCGGGCACCGTCAGGTAGTTGTTGATCCCGCCACCGATGCCGGCCCAGTCGAGGTAGAAGGCGCCTACCGCCGGCACATCGACCAGGTAGGTCGATTTGACAAACTGCTCCAGCTTGTCGATGAACCCCTTGATCAGCATCAAACGCTCGATGTTGAGCACCGAGGGGGCGTCGTGGCCGATGGAGTTACTCACACCGCCCACCGCCACGTTCTGGATGTGGGGGCTCTTACCGCCGAGGATGGCGACGATCTTGTTGGCGTGGTTCTGCACATCCAGCGCCTGCAGGTAGTGGGCCACCGCCAGCAGGTTGACCTCTGCTGGCAGCTTCATGGCCGGGTGGCCCCAATATCCGCTGGCGAAGGGGCCGAGCTGGCCGCTGCCGACGAAGGTCTTCAGTCGCTCCTGTACTGCCTTCATCTCGTGGGGGCCGTTGAGGGGCCAATCGGAGAGGCTCTCCGCCAGCTTGGCAGTGGCTATGGGATCAGCGTCCAACGCCGAGACCACATCCACCCAGTCGACGGCGGAGAGGTGGTAGAAATGGACCATGTGATCCTGGATCGCATGGGCGGTCTGGATGATGTTGCGGATCAGCTGGGCGTTGACCGGCACCTCCAGGTCGAGGGCGTTCTCCACCGCCCGCACCGAGGTAATGGCATGCACCGTGGTGCAGACACCGCAAAAGCGTTGGGTGTAGGTCCAGGCCTCGCGGGGGTCGCGGCCCAGCAGGATCTTCTCGATACCGCGCCACATCTGACCGGATGACCAAGCCTTGCTCACCTTGCCCT
>JASFJX010000372.1:0-4665 GCA_050119385.1 Candidatus Thiodiazotropha sp.
AAGGCTGCACTGTCACACAAGAACACCTTGGTAACACCTTCCAGTGCGGCAACCTTGTCGGCCACACCACGGCAACCTTCACCAGCCACCAACACAGAGATCTCGCCCAAACCCTGCGCCGCCGTTACCACACTCAGTGTGGCACTGGCCAAACTTTCGTTGTCGTGTTCAGCAATAACAAGCACACTCATCAGATCACCCTCGCTTCATTTCGCAGTTTTTCCACCAGTTCGGCCACATCCGTCACCTTCACACCTCCGCTACGAGCCGCCGGCTCCTCAACCTTCAGCGTCTTCAATCCCGGCTGGACATCGACACCCAGATCTTCAATAGAGATCACTTCCAAAGGCTTCTTTTTCGCCTTCATGATATTGGGCAGCTTCACATAACGAGGCTCGTTGAGACGCAGATCAGTGGTCACCACCGCGGGCAGTGGCAGCGCCAAGGTCTCGAGACCGCCGTCGATCTCACGGGTCACCTCGATCTCTCTATCCGATATCAGCAGCTGTGAGGCGAAGGTCCCTTGACCCCAACCCAGCAGCGCAGCCAACATCTGGCCGGTCTGGTTGTTGTCGTCATCGATTGCCTGTTTACCCATGATCACCAGGTCGGGTTTCTCTCGACGCACCACCTCAGCCAGCAGCTTTGCCACCATCAGCGGCTGCAGTTCTGCATCGCTTTTCACCAACACGGCCCGATCCAGCCCCATGGCCAGCGCAGTACGCAGTGTCTCCTGGCACGCTTTTACGCCGAGCGAGACCACCACACCTTCATCGGCCTTGCCCGACTCGCGCAAACGCACCGCCTCTTCCACGGCAATCTCATCAAAGGGGTTCATGGCCATCTTCAGATTGGCCAGATCGACACCACTGCCATCAGCCTTGATACTGATCTTCACATTGGCATCGACCACCCGCTTTACACATACAAGAATCTTCATCAATTGCTCCTAATTCTCAGGACCCGGATCACCAAGCCCTGTCATCAAAATCTATCAGACAGTCAGCACCGGCCTCGATGGCCCTGTAGTGGACTTCGCTGCGGGGCAGGATGCGTTGCATGAAAAACCGGGCGGTACGCACCTTGGCGGTGTAGAACACCGCCTCTTCCCCTTCGCTCCGAGCCAGACCGATCTGCGCCATCCTCGCCCATAAGAAGGCAAGGGCGGTGAGGCCGAACAACTGCAGGAAATCGGCGGCAGCCGCCCCAGTCTCAGCGGGATTCTTGTTGGCCCGCTGAAGCAGCGTTTTTGCAGCACTCTCGAGTCGCTCTCCCGAAGCCGCCAGAGGAGCCGTGAATTCCGCCATTGCGGGGTTTTCCGCAGCAACCTGCAGAAACTCCCGCAGAGGCAATAGAAATCTATCGATCAGGGTGCCATCCGCCATCGGTAGTTTGCGCCCTGCCAGATCCATCGCCTGCACCCCGTTGGTCCCCTCGTAGATCTGTCCGATACGGGCATCCCGCACCAGCTGCTCCATTCCATGCTCGCGGATATAACCGTGACCGCCAAATACCTGCATACCCAGGTTCGCCACCTCGAAACCGCTATCGGTAAAAAAGGCCTTGACCACCGGAGTGAGCAGGGCCACCAATTCCTCGGCCTCCTGACGCTTCTGTGCATCCTGGGTGCGCGCGGCGATGTCGATCTGTTGCGCCATCCAGACCGATAGCGCCCGGCAGCCCTCGGTCAAGGCACGCATGGTCAGCAGCATGCGGCGGATATCCGGGTGCACGGTCAGCGGATCGGCCGGGGTGTCGGGCTGATGCGCCCCATTCGGCGAACGCCCCTGCAAACGCTCTTGCGCATACTGCACAGCGTTTTGGTAAGCGGCTTCGGCGATGCCTAGACCCTGGATTCCGGTGGCCAGGCGCTCGGTATTCATCATCTTGAACATGGCTCGCATGCCCTTGTTGGCATCACCCACCAGCCAACCCTTGGCGCCGTCGAAGTTCATGACACAAGTGGCCGACGCCTTAATGCCCATCTTGTGCTCGATGGCTCCGCAACTGAGGCTGTTGGGTTCCCCCAATTCACCTTCCTCATCGGGCAGGATCTTAGGCACCACAAAGAGACTAATGCCTTTGATTCCGGCAGGTGCATCAGGCAAACGCGCCAAGACCAGATGTACGATGTTCTCGGTAAGATCGTGCTCCCCCGCAGTAATGAAGATTTTGGTGCCGGTGATGCGATAGCTGCCATCTTCCTGGGGCTCCGCCCGGGTGCGAAGAAGACCGAGATCGCTACCGCAGTGGGGTTCTGTGAGACACATGGAGCCACTCCAGACACCCTCCGCCATCTTCGGGAAGTAGCAGGCCTTCATAACCGGATCGGCATAGCCCTCCAGCGCCGTCCAGGCGCCATTGGTAAGACCGGGATAGAGACTGAACGAGAGATTGCAGGCACAGATCATTTCGTCCACCAGCATGTGCAGAGACTTGGGCAGACCCTGACCGCCATAGTCCGGATCGAAGGCGATACTGTTCCAGCCCGCCTCCACAAAATCATCGTAGGCCTGCTTGAAACCTTCGGGCGTGCTCACTCGGCCATCAGTCCAACTGCAACCTGCTTCGTCGCCACTGCGATTGAGGGGTAGTAAACGCTCACTGACAAATCTGCCGGCCTCTTCCAGAATCGACTCCAGCGTCTCCCGGTCCAGCTCTTCATAGCCCGGCAATTGCTGGATGGCGTCTCCCCCATGCAGCTCAAAGAAAGCGAACAACATATCGCGAACAGGGGGTGTGTAGATGGGCATAAAAAAGCCACTCCTAACCAGATAAACAAGCTGAAAAATGTTTGCGCGCCCTTAGTTCAGCCATCCCTTGTACTGTTCCACGACACCCGAGATTCGGGGCAGCATCGTATGACAGAGCCCACACCGACGTATGCGTAATTTAATTGACGTTAACGTCAACGTCAATATGTAATCTGTCTAAATGAGGCCGGTTCCCCATTTCTTACCGATTTTTCCCGGCGATAATTCAGGACTCATTTCAAGCGCTTGACCTTGAGGGCTAACTATATGGAGGGAAATGTTTTTCGTGGATAAATTGCGTAATGACCACATTCATCCTGGTCACAATATACGACATGATTGTTCCGTTAGAAGCCTGAATCGCTGTCTCAGTATTTGCAGATGCACTCTCTAAAAAAGACCAGGTGCAATAGCCGCTGCAGATAGTGTCCCGAGTTCTTTCAGAAACTGATGACGACTTTATCTCCCAACCTTGGGCACTTCTTATTAACTCGGAGTTTCTTACGACAGAAAAACTAACAAAGGCAAAGCCTATGCAAAGCCTTAGTCAGGCATCACTACCGACTTCAAGCTTAAACCTTCCATCCTCTAACCCAGTCACAGCGGTCTCAAGATAGGAACACTCTCGTAACATGGTCTTCTGAAGCCACTGCTGATCCTGTTGTGAAGGGTATTGCAAACGAAACTTATGGATTTGCAGAGGTGTCATCGCCACACGGCTCACACAGCCGGTACTGGGATTCAGCGTCACAAAGTAGGCTAGGGTCAAATCGTCTCGAAATTCGTTGTATCGCCCTATGCCCTCATAATCATTCAGAAAATCTCCACAACCGTAAAAGATCGGAGCACCATGATAAAGTTCGATGCCTTTCGGGTGATGAGATGAGTGGCCATGGACGATATTGACTCCAGCCTCGTCGATCAACCCATGAGCGAACCGGCGTTGTTCGGATGGAATCTCATACCCCCAATTGCCTCCCCAATGGATTGAAAACACCACCAGATCACCCTGTTGTTTCCTGGCCGAGATATCGGCAGCGATACGGGAGATCGCTGAGTTGTTCAGTGACTCCAATAGCGCAATCCCAGGCCGCTTGACATCTGCTCGCCAGGCGGAGGGCACACCGCTGGAGCGGTGGCCATAGGCATATAGCAATACTCTACCTTTACTCGGAATATCCAATATCAGCGGCGTTTCGGCTTGCGCACTATCCGCTCCTGCACCAACATACCCGATACCATGGTTTTTCAGGGTAGAGAGGGTTTCAGCCAAACCTTCGTAACCCCAATCAATGACATGGTTATTGGCCAATACACATGCATCGATTTCGGCAACACTCAAGCATGGGGTATTTTGGGGATGCATGCGATAGTTGATGCCCTTAAAGGGCCAATAACTCTCGCTGCTGGTAATGGCAGTCTCGAGGTTGATTATACGGAAGTCAGGGGCGAGCAGCTTTAATTCAATCAAGGCATCACCCCAAATATAATTAAATGGCGCCTGTCTGGGAATAGGCCCACTTTTCTCTTCGGCAATCGCCACATAATCCCTGGCGCTCTTGAGGTAGGATTCGTAAATGCCTGGGCGGCTGGGGTAGGGTAGTATCTGATCGATGCCACGACCGGTCATGACATCACCAGATAAGAACAGGGTGATGGTTTCGTTTGTAGTCTCGCCATCACGATAGGCCATCTTGCCTATACCTCTATTAAGCAGCCCCTCTATACCGAAACCGATTGCCGCCCATCCCAGCATGCGTAGAAACATTCGTCTTTGC
The DNA here is from genome assembly GCA_050119385.1 of Candidatus Thiodiazotropha sp. GTDB lineage: Bacteria > Pseudomonadota > Gammaproteobacteria > Chromatiales > Chromatiaceae > Thiodiazotropha. The sequence continues at coordinate 4,532 of JASFJX010000372.1, forward strand.
ATCAGGCGCTCCCGGCTGTGGCAAGAGAATATCTTTACCTGATTTCAATTTTAGCTCGAACTGATCACAATGGTTGCAGGCACGGACAGGGTAGATGCCAAGCTTCTAGAGGCCTGGTTAGTACGTGCATTTGT
>JASFJX010000373.1:0-4651 GCA_050119385.1 Candidatus Thiodiazotropha sp.
TGGTTTGCTTCACTTCTCGGAAGAAACAGGGGAGGGAAGTGACGATTCGTCGGGTAACTACCTCAAGCTGCTCGAAACCCTCCAGCTGAACAAAAAAGAGGCCAAGGAAGCGGCTGGATTGATATGCCAGCTGGCCGATGATCCGGCACAGATGGGGGATCAGCCGTTCTCCCGATTGGTTCAGCTTCTGACCAAAGAGCAGCCTGTAAAAGGGAAAAAGGCGGGTCTGTTCGAGCGTCTACTGGGTGGCGCTCAAAATGAACGGGAGAGTGGGCCTAAGCCTAACGATATTCTGCTCAATCTGCTGGAGCAGGCCTCCTGGCCGGGGCATTGGGGGGGGGAAGTCGATAAACTGAAACGGCGTCTCGATTCAAAGGCGTCCTCCGATGCCTGGTCAGAGGTGTTGCGTGATCTGCTTGAACTCTCCGCCAAATCCTATGGCCAGGTGCAGATGGAGATCAAGGAGGCGGAGGACTTTCTGGAAGAGCTGACCCAGCGCCTGCAGGACCTGGGGATACATCTGCAAACTGCCCATGAAGGACGCAATCAGATTGTCGAGCATGGTCGAAGCTTGAGTGAGAAGGTCACGGGTCATGTCGGGGATCTAGGTGAGAGTGTCCAGGCGGCGACCGATCTGCAACAGTTGAAAACGGCTGTGCGCGAGCGATTGAGTCTGATCCAGAACAATATTGACGACTACCTCAAGGAAGAGGAAGCGTGGCATAAAAAGACCATAGAGAGTGAAAAGGAGTTGAAGGATCGGCTGACAAAACTGGAGAAGGAGTCCAGAGAATTGCGTTCACGCATGGTCGAAGCTCATCACATGGCGCTGGTTGATGCGGTGACAGGGCTACCCAACCGCCTGGCCTACGAAGAGCGGGTGGAACAGGAGTATGCCCGCTGGAAGCGATTTAACGAACCTGTTTGCATGCTGGTATGGGATATCGACGATTTTAAATCGATCAATGACCGTTTTGGTCATCAGGCCGGAGACAAGGCGTTGCGGGTTATTGCCAAGAGCCTGCAAACGCGTCTCAGGGTGACCGATTTTATCGCCCGCTATGGGGGAGAGGAGTTTGTCTGCCTGTTGTGCGGTACCGTGGGTGATGAAGCACTGAAGGTGGCGGATGAGATGCGCAGGTCGGTGGAGACCAATGGCTTTCATTCAGGCGGCAAACCGGTTCCCGTTACAATCTCCTGCGGAATTGCGCCCTTTGCCGGCGACGCATCCATCGATACTGTCTTTTCGCGTGCCGACAAGGCCCTATATAAGGCGAAAAAGGCCGGCAAAAACCGTTGTGAGTTGGGCTGATCCGGGAGCTGACTGTGCTACGGTCGCCCCCGGATAGCTGTTGCTCAGGATGTCTTGAACTTGCTTACCATGCTATTCATAGTCTCACCAAGGCGTGAGAGTTCATCGGTCGCCTGAGAGATCTGTTGGCTTGCCAACAGGGAGTGCTCCGTCAGTTGAGAGATCTCAACCACACTACGGTCGATCTCATGGGCTACAGACGATTGCTCTTCCGATGCGCTGGCGATCTGGGTATTGCGATCTGAAATCAAAGCCACCGATGAGACTATCCGGTCCAGGGAATCCGCTGCAGTCTGCGCCTTCTCTACTGTGGCATGGGTTGTTTCACCACTGCGGTGGATCACGTCAACTGCGTTTTGGATGCCGGATTGAAGACGTTCTATCAACTCCCGGATTTCGGTAGTGGCTTGCTGAGTACGACTCGCCAGGGAGCGTACTTCGTCGGCAACCACGGCAAATCCGCGACCCTGCTCACCCGCGCGTGCCGCCTCGATGGCCGCATTCAGGGCCAGCAAGCTGGTCTGTTCGGCAATGCCGCGGATTACATCTGACACAGTACCGATGCTTTCACTTTCTTTGGCCAATAGATTGATGACATCGGAAGCAGAGGTCATCTCTCCGGCCAGGTTGCCGATAGCCTCGGTGACGTTGACCACCACATGCTTGCCGGTCAGCGCCTCTTCATCAGCTGCGCTGGCGGAACCGGCAGCGCCTTCTGCACTTTCGGCGATCTCCTTTACCGTCGCTGCCATTTCGTTGACAGCGGTGGCTACCTGCTGAGTCTCGTTCTGTTGAAGAGTGAGGTTCTCATGGTTTTGAGTCGTGGTACTGGATAACTCTTCCGCCGCGGTGGCCAACTGCGCGCTGGTCTGACAGACAGCGATGATGATCTGTTCTATTTTCTCAACAAACCGGTTGAAGGCAACGGAGAGTTTTGCGACCTCGTCATTGCCCTTATCGTCCAGACGCTGGGTGAGGTCACCCTCGCCCATGGAGATATCGTTAAGCGCGGCTGTTGTCTGCACTAGGGGTTTGATGATGCTCCGGCTAATGGCAATTGAGAGGAACAACAGAATGACCAGTATGGTTACGGACGTAGTGACCAGGTGGAGTGTGTAGTTCCAGAAATCAGTTTCTACGTCATCTATGTAAACGCCGGTGCCCAATACCCAGCCCCAAGGATTGAAACTTTTGACAAAGGATATCTTGTTGACAGGTTCATCAAATCCGGGCTTGGGCCATTTGTAAGGGACCACACCTTCACCGTCATTCTTGGCGACGCTGGCGAATTCGCTGAAGATCTTCTTACCATCCGGATCAGCAAAGGAGGACATGTCCTGACCGTCGAGTTTCGGTTTGATGGGATGCATGACGATTCGCGCATCTGTGTCGTTGATCCAAAAATAGTTGGTTTCGCCATAGCGCAATCCCTTGATGTCATCCATGGCCTGTTGCTGGGCCTGTTGCATATCGAGTTCGCCCTTTTCCGTACGTTCATACTGAACGGCGATCAGGCTGTAGGCGGTCTCTACCAATTCGCGGATCTGTAATACCTTTTGATGCATCAGATCCTCGCGGTATTCTTTCAGGGCGATGGCTGTGATCGCCAGAAGTCCGATTATGGTGATGATTGTCAGTACCCATAACTTCTGTCGAATGGCCAAGTTTCTCAATTTAAACATGGTACGCTCTTTCTCGTTGTTTGTGTCTAACGAACTGATATAAAAAAGATATTGAATGTAACTTATATCGGGTATGTATCAATTATCTTTAGAAAAATATCAACGAATATACTATCAATTCACTTGCGACAGATTAGCGATAACCAGCTTGTCTTGTTTGGGGTCGTTGTGGAGGGGATTTCAGCGCGGTATTTGCTCAATCGTCAATAGCTTAGGCTATTATTAATCCGACACCTTAATAGGTAGGTTCAGCCGAAGCGTGCCTGCCTGCAGCAAGGCATCTAAACGGCGATCCCGGTACGATCAACGCGTTCCCGGATGAAACATTCGGGTTAATTCTGATAGTAGAAATATCGCCATGCTTCACTTTTACTGGCCCGTTTCAGTGCCTCAAGCAGAGCGGGTGAAGGGATTGCTTCCTGTGGAAAAATGTTCTCTACAAAAAGAAACAAACGCCCGCAACCGGCGCTCTGGCGGAAATCATAGGTAACCGGGTCTTGCTGGTAACCACAATAGGGGCATCTGGCCTTATAGTTGTCAGTTGACGATTTCCAGGATTTGAAATTGGCCTGCCAATCACTCAATCTTTTGCGACAGGCCTTGCAACGGGGCGGCTGGGTGTTTTTACCGTGCAGCAGTATGGGGCGGGGGTAGGGACCGTCAAGGCGCAGATGGCAGAAGGGTTCGTCTGATTCATCCGGTTGCAGCCGGATGTAGGGGGAACACCCCATGAAGGTCACCAGCTGCATGAAACGTTCACCTAGCAGGTAACCCGGCATGTTCTCCAGGGCATGCTCGATGAAACCTATCTCATGCAACTGCATGAGGATAGTTTCAGGTTCATCGGGTAGTAGATAGGGATCCTGGGGTGTCAGCACCAGACGCCCCGTGTGCAATGGTTGATTCATTGGCCGCTCGGGCCAGGTTCAGGGAGGGGGGACGGTCGATAGAGAGGGACTGCTGTGATGCTGTTTTTCGGCGAGCCTTCCACCAGTTTGTCACTGTAGGTCATGTAGACCAGCGCATTGCGCTTGGCGTCATAGAATCTGACGACCTGCATGGTTTTAAACAGTAGGGATGTGCGTTGCTTGAAAACCTCTTCACCATCCCGTGACTTGTTGAGAATGTCATCAGGTAGATTTACCGGGGCGGTCTGGCGGCAGGCGATCGAGGCGTCAGAGGTATCTTCTGCGATCCCGATAGCGCCACCGACACCTCCGGTTTTGGCCCGGCTTAAGTAGCAGGTGACCCCGGGAACGGCCGGATCATCAAAGGCCTCGATAATGATTTTATCATTAGGACCCACAACCCGGAATTTTGTACTCACCTGCCCCAGTTCTTCTCCCGCAAGCGGGGAGTTGAACAGTACACACAGCAATAGTGATGAGATGGAATATCGTCGTGATCGGTTTTTCTTCAGCATTGGTTCTATTACGGTTTTTTAGGATTATGATTCGAGGCTTTTTATACCTCCATTGTATTGGGTTAGAAAGAGAAAAGGGACAGCTGATTCAGGTGTCCCTTTTTTTATTGGGTAGAGCCGGAAGGCGAGGGTATGTCTACTACAGGCAGCTGCGCCCGACAGGGCTTGTCAGACCGGTAAAACGACATACCATCTTTGCGCCACCGGGAAGCAGGGTCTCAATATAGCGTTTGT
>JASFJX010000374.1:0-4650 GCA_050119385.1 Candidatus Thiodiazotropha sp.
GAGATCGCCGACGTGGTTTCCAAATGGACCGGCATCCCAATCTCCAAGATGCTGGAGGGGGAACGCGACAAGTTGCTGCGTATGGAGCAGGAGCTGGGCAGACGGGTGATTGGTCAGGAAGAGGGAGTACGCGCGGTCAGCAACGCCATACGCCGCTCCCGGGCCGGGCTCTCCGATCCCAAGCAGCCCAACGGGTCGTTTCTCTTCCTCGGTCCCACCGGTGTGGGTAAGACCGAGCTGTGCAAGGCCCTGGCGGAGTTCCTCTTCGATACCGAGGAGGCGATGGTACGCATCGATATGTCGGAATTCATGGAGAAACACTCAGTGGCACGCTTGATTGGCGCGCCCCCCGGCTATGTAGGCTATGAAGAGGGCGGCTACCTGACCGAAGCGATCCGCCGCCGCCCCTATTCGGTGGTGTTGTTGGATGAGGTGGAAAAGGCCCACCCCGATGTCTTCAATGTGCTGCTGCAGGTGCTGGATGACGGTCGTCTCACCGATGGGCAGGGGCGCACTGTGGATTTCCGCAACACGGTTATCGTGATGACCTCCAATCTGGGTTCACAGGTGATCCAGGAGATGTCTGGTGAAGAGCGCTACCAGGAGATGAAGATGGCAGTGATGGAGACGGTGCGTGAGAACTTTCGTCCCGAATTCATCAACCGGCTGGATGAGATCGTGGTTTTTCACCCCCTTGCCGGCGAGCAGATCCGCGCCATTGCCAAGATACAGATCGACTACCTGCACAAGCGCCTGTCAGAACAGGATATGGGGCTGGTGATTACCGATGCGGCCCTCGACCGGCTGGGCGAGGCGGGTTTCGATCCAGTCTACGGTGCCCGTCCGTTGAAACGAGCGATCCGTCAGCAGCTCGAAAATCCCCTGGCCCAAGAGATCCTGGCAGGCCGTTTCGGACCTGGGGATAGCATCGAGGTCGATAGCACCGACGATGGTATGACCTTCAGCAAACGGCGGCAGGTCACCGCGGCTTAACAGGGCACACTCTCCCCAATCCCTCTCCCTCTCGGGGGAGAGGGCGATCATCAACCAGGCGATATTCTTAGCGGCTAGCCATCTTCAGATAGTCGTTGTGAAGCCGCTCGGTAGCTTCGATCAGATCTTCCAGGCTGCCGTTGTTCTCAATGACATCGTGCGCCCCCCGCAGGCGAGTCTGGCGGTCGACCTGGCTTGCCATGATCTGTTGGATCTGCTCCCGGGATAGCTGATCACGTTGCAGCACCCGTTCAATCTGCAACGATTCGTCACAATCAACGACCAGGACCCGGTCGGCAAGGGATGTCTGGCCGGTTTCAAACAGCAGAGGGATTACCAGTACAGCGTAAGGAGTGGTTTGCATGGTGAGCCACTTTTCCATTGCCTCCCTGATGCGGGGGTGTAGTATACCTTCCAGGCGTTTACGTTGCGCTGGATCATCGAATACGATTTTGCGCAAGGCCGATCTATTCAACGCCCCATTGTCATCCACTAATCCATCACCAAAGACGCTTTGGATCTCAAGGAGCGCGGGTGAACCGGGTTTCACCAGTTGATGGGCGAGCAGGTCGGCATCGATCACCGGTACATGCAAGGATTCCAGGTGGGAGGCGACAGCGCTCTTACCGCTACCTATGCCCCCTGTCAGGGCAACCACCAGCATCACATCATACCGGACCAACGCAGATAAGCGTTGTTGATCTGCTCTCCCCACATCAGGCTGATCCAGCCGGCAGCGGCCAGGTAGGGACCGAAGGGGATGGGAATATTACGATCGCGACCACGCAGAACGATCAGCAGGATGCCGACGATAGCCCCGACCAGGGCCGAGAGCAGGATAATCTGGGGCAGGTAGTACCAACCCAGCCAGGCTCCAAGCATTGCCAGCAGTTTGAAATCACCATAGCCCATACCCTCTTTTCCGGTGAGCCGTTTGAAAAGCTGGTAGACACTCCACAAGGAGAGGTAGCCGGCAGCGGCGCCTATGAGGGCCGTGCGTGGATCGGTGAAGACATCTCCAAGATTGATCAGCAATCCCAGCCAGAGAAAAGGCAGGGTGATATTGTCCGGGAGCAGCTGGACATCGAAATCGATCACACTCAGGGCAATCAAGGCCCAGGTCAGGCAGAGCGCCGCCAGGGCGGCCCAGGTGAAACCGAAATGGATCGCGACTGCCAGGGAAAACAGGCCGGTTGCGGCTTCGATGATCGGGTATCTAGGGCTGATCCATGTGTTGCATTGGGAGCAACGGCCCTTTAACAGTAGCCAGCTCAGTACCGGGATGTTCTCATAAAAACGGATCTTGTGTTGGCATTTTGGGCAATGTGAAGCGGGTTGACTGAGGTTATAGGGCTCCTTGGAAACCGCTTCGAATTGACCATTCAACTCTGCGCAATCACTACGCCACTGGTTCTCCATCATTTTGGGCAGACGCAGGATCACAACATTGAGAAAGCTGCCAACCGCCAATCCCAATAGCGTTGTAAACAGCAGGAAGGCCCAGCTGTTTTGCTGCAGGAAGTCGAGAACAACCACGTCTATTTATGTTGTGTTTAAGCCTTTAAGCCGAAATCAGCAGATGTTCGGTTTAGATAACCGCACCCATCTTAAAGATCGGCAGATACATAGCGACAATCAGTCCGCCAACAAGGGTACCCAGCACGACCATGATAATCGGTTCCATCAGACTGCTCATGGCATCGACCGCATTGTCGACCTGTTCCTCATAAAAGTCGGCTACTTTATTCAGCATATCATCCAACGCACCTGACTCTTCACCGATGGAAACCATCTGTACCACCATGTTGGGAAAGAGATTGCGTTGTCTCATGGCAAGTTGCAGGGATTGACCCGTGGCGACGTCTTCCCGCATACGCAACACCGCATCACTGTAAACCACATTACCGGTCGCCCCGGCGACGGAGTCGAGTGCTTCAACCAGTGGCACACCCGCCGCTGACATGGTGGCAAGCGTGCGGGAAAACCGGGCAATGGCCGATTTATTCAGAATCATGCCAATCACGGGGATCTTCAGCAGCGTACGATCGACCGCATGGCGAAACCTGCGGGATCGTTTCCATACATTACTTAATGCATAACTAGCCGCCACTGCCCCAATAACCATGGCCCACCACCACTCTCGCATAAAATGAGATAGATTCACGACAAATTGAGTAAATGCCGGTAGGTCAGCGCCGAAATTAGTAAACAGTGACTCAAACTGGGGGATAACGAAAATCAATAAAATGGATGTTACACCAATAGCTGCGACAATGATTGCAGCAGGGTAAAACAGTGCTTTTTTAATTTTACCCTTAATGGTTTCGGTTTTTTCCTTATAAGTAGCAATCTTGTGGAGTAGGGTTTCGAGCACACCGGCATGTTCACCGGCTCGAACCAGGTTGACATACAGATCCTCGAAATGCAGGGGGTGCTTTTTCAGGGCGTCGGCCAAGGCAGTACCCCCTTCCACGTCAGCCTTGATGGTGAGGATCAGTTCTTGCATGGAGGGATTCTCGTGCCCCCGCCCCACGATATCGAATGCCTGCACCATGGGGACACCAGCAGACATCATGGTTGCCAATTGTCGGCTGAAGACCGTCACATCGGCGCTGGTTATCTTCTTTTTGGTTGTGAAGAGAGATGCGGGCTTTTTCCTGACCTTTAGGGGTGTAACCCCCTGTCGGCGCAGATCCGCCTTGACCATGTTGACATCGGTTCCACGGCTTTCACCCGAGAGACGTGAACCTTTTTTGTCCATCCCCTCCCAGGCGTAGAGGTGGGATTTTACCTTAGCTTTCTTTCTTGGAGGCGCCATGGATTAGTCCTTGGTTACCCGGTTGAGTTCTTGGAGGCTGGTGATTCCCTGCATCACTTTGCGTAACCCGGATCGGCGTAGGCTATCGACCCCCTCCTTCGCCGATTGTTTTTCCAATTGCAGAGATGATCCGCCTTCCATAATGAGTTTTCCCATCGTTTCCGAGACGGGCATGACCTGAAATATACCAACACGTCCCTTATAACCTCCGGTACACAGATCACATCCCACCGGTTTGTATATGGTGAAACCGGTTTTGATATCGGCATCGGTGAAGCCCTCCTCCAGCAGCGCCTCTCTGGGTAGATCGTCAGGTGCCTTGCAATGCTCGCAAAGCCGCCGGGCAAGTCGCTGGGCCATGATGAGCAGTACGGAGGAGGCGATATTAAAGGGTGGGACACCCATGTTGGCCAGGCGGGTCAGTGTCTGAGGCGCATCATTGGTATGCAGGGTAGAGAGTACCAGATGGCCGGTCTGGGCTGCCTTGACAGCGATTTCAGCCGTCTCGAGGTCACGTATCTCACCCACCATGACGATATCGGGGTCCTGACGTAGAAAAGCCCGTAGGGCCTCCGCGAAAGTCAGACCGGTCTTGACATTGGTGTTGACTTGATTGATGCCTGGTACCTGTATCTCCACGGGATCTTCGGCAGTGGAGATGTTGACCTCTGGTTTATTGAGCAGATTCAGTGCGGTATATAGACTGACTGTTTTACCGCTACCGGTGGGGCCGGTGACCAGGACCATGCCATAAGGTTTATTGATGGCATTGAGAAACTTTTTGCGCTGATCCGCCTCGAATCCGAGCGCCTCGATACCCAGTTGCGCGCTGGTGGGAT
>JASFJX010000375.1:0-4637 GCA_050119385.1 Candidatus Thiodiazotropha sp.
ACTCAGGAACCCACTCAGGAACCCACTCAGGAACCCACTCAGGAACCCACTCAGGAACCCACGCCGACTCCGACGATAACACCGACGCCATACAATGATCCGCCAGTGGCGATAATCGAAGCCGTTGCAGATCACACGTCGGGTGAGACAGTCACCTTGGATGGCAGTCGCTCGCACGATCCGGATATTATTGACAGCATCACTTACCTTTGGACTCAGACACAAGGAGATGAGATCGCTCTGACTGACAATACCGGACCAACTCTGAGCTTTGTTGCGCCAACTGTCGATCAGCCCACGACTTTCGGCTTTCAGTTGACTGTGAGTGATGGATCTCTCAGCAGCGCTGCCACTGTTGAGTTCCTGGTGTTGCCTGTAACGTCTAACACAACCGCGCCGGGGCTTCATGTCTCCGGAAAACAGCTTCTTGAAAGCAACGGCAATGCCTTTGTTATGCGTGGTGTCAACGTGGCTCACGCCTGGTACCCGGATAACACTGCCAGCTCCCTGAGCGATATCGCAAACACAGGCGCCAATAGCGTACGTATCGTGCTTTCAAGCGGTGATCGCTGGAACAAAACCAGTGAGTCGGCGGTAAGCAACCTGATAGAACAGGCTAAAGCGAATAAGTTAATAGCGGTTTTGGAGGTACACGACACCACCGGCTACGGTGAGCAATCGGGCGCCGCCACACTCACTCAGGCGGTGGATTACTGGATAAGCATCAAAGGCGCGCTGATTGGGCAAGAGGACTATGTGGTGGTCAATATCGGCAACGAGCCTTTTGGCAATTACCAGTCCGACAGCGCATGGATCGATGGCCATATTGAGGCCATACAAGATCTTCGGGATGCTGGATTCAATCATGCGATCATGGTGGATGCGCCCAGTTGGGGCCAGGATTGGGAAAACACCATGCGTGACAACGCCGCAACTGTGTTGGCCGCTGATCCACAAACGAATGTGATCTTTTCCGTGCACATGTATCAGATCTATCAAGACGCCGATACCATCAGTAACTATATGTCGTCGTTTATACAAAACGACTTGACGTTGGTGGTGGGTGAATTTGGCGCCGACCATATAGGCGAAGAGGTGGATGAGGCCTCGGTCATGAGTTATGCCGAACAATATAGTTATGGCTATCTCGGCTGGTCATGGTCTGGCAATAGTGGAGGTACGGAATCACTGGATATAGTCGAGAACTTCGACGCCACTAGTCTCAGCAGCTGGGGCGAAACGCTGATCAACGGCGACAATGGCATCAAGGCGACATCTTCGACAGCAACCATCTTTGGTGCCGACTCTTCCAATGTAAAATTCTAGATCGCCCCTATAGCAGGTTTTTACACTGATTTATGGTGAACATACGCACCGCTCCCGGCTGGTCATTTATAGCCCTGAGCGGATGCTGACGACCTGTAGCAACTTATGTAGACCACCCGTTGCCGGGTGGTTGCCGAATATTTGATAGTCAAGGAAGTGCACTCCCTGAAGAGGGAGTCTTGAGTAAACACTCTAACTAGGACAGTGATTATGTTTAAGAAGAATTTGCATCAGGCGAGTGCCCTTCTGGCGCTCATTTCGCTAGGCCTTATCCCCATTTCCGCCCAAGCAGAAAACTGTACCAATGCCCCTGTCGATGATCAGGTCTACAGTCTCATCAACGCCGGTAGCGGAAAAGCCCTCGATATCCATGATGAGAAAACAAACAATGGTGCCAATGCGATTCAGTGGCCCTACAAGGCAAGCAGCAACCAACAGTTTCTTCTCTCCGACTTGAACAATGGTTACTGGTCAATCAAAGCCATGCACAGTGGTCTGGCAGTCAACGCGGCCCGCAGGTCCAGAAAAAAGGGCGGCAACATCCTGCAGTGGAGCTATCACGGCGGGAAAAACCAGCAGTGGCAGTTACAACGCTCCAATAGCGGCGCCTATGCCGTAGTATCGAGGCACAGTGGTAAATACATGTCTGTCGCCGGTAAGAGGAGCGGCGGCAATGTCTTCCAACAGCATGATAGGGATTCATCCGAACAACTTTGGTATCTCAATCCGGTAGATGCGAGCTGTGACCTAGCGGAACCCACACCGGAAGCCATTCAGGAACCAATATCGACTCCAGTTCCGGATGCGGATGCGACACCGACTCCGGATCCGACAGCGGCGCCAACGCCAATGCCGACTCCAGACCCGTTTGCGACGTCAACACCTACGCCGACCCCTGACCCGGATGCGACGCCGACGCCAACGCCGACCCCTGACCCGGATGCAACGCCGACACCAATGCCGACTTCGGATCCGTTTGCGACGCCGACGCCAACGCCGACCCCTGACCCGGATGCGACGCCGACGCCAACGCCGACCCCTGACCCGGATGCAACGCCGACACCAATGCCGACTTCGGATCCGTTTGCGACGCCGACGCCAACGCCGACTCCTGACCCGGATGCGACGCCGACGCCAACGCCGACCCCTGACCCGGATGCAACGCCGACACCAATGCCGACTTCGGATCCATTTGCGACGTCAACACCAACGCCGACCCCTACGCTACCCCCGACACCAACTCCAACTCCGGACCCAGATGCAACACCGACGCCGACTCCGGATCCGGATGCGACACCAACACCAACACCGACGCCGACTCCAACACCGACGCCGACTCCAACACCGGACCCGGATGCGACGCCGACGCAACTTCCAACACCGGTACCGACAGAAGAACCCACACCAACACCGACGCCGGATCCTATGACACAGTGCGAACCTTATACTTGGCCTGGCTACAGCCCCGACCTGGATTACGATTTTCGCCATGAGTTTCAAGATATCGATCCCAATGAGTTCGAAGTCTATCTGGGTTGTGACTCCTCTCTGGTCGCGGGGGTGAAAACCTCGGGATGGTTTGCCTTTATCTGGGGACATGATCGTAATCCTTCCATTACCGATGAGGACATTGATCGGGTGCTGGCCGATCTCAACGAAGATATGGCCTTTGCCAGAGATGAGCTGGGTTGGCCGCCGGATCTGCTCCCTCGAGAGGGCTACTACAGCAACGTCTATCTGTATGGTTCAGGCCTCTGCACCGATACTGCCTCCAATACGGAAAAAGGCGGTTGGCAAAGCAGTATCAATGGCTATCCGATGGTGCTGCTCTCCTACTATCCTGTGGTAACACCCAGTGAAAGAGGCGGTATTACTCACGAAGCCATCCACGCTGTGCTGGCATCCATGCCGGGACGCAAGGCACACTGGTTCAATGAAGGTGGCAACACCTGGTTGCAGATGAACATGGAGGCCGAACGCACCGGTAATTATGGTGTCGGCTTCTTGGACGGAGCGCCTTTTCTAGCTCCCCATATGCCGATTGAGAACTACAGCGGTTGGTTACAAGACGGCACATTCGGCGGACCTGATGCCGAAGGCGTCAACCAATATGTTAACGGCCAGCAGATATCGACCTGGCGTGACTATCTGGGCGGGCATCAATACAGCTCTGCCTTCGCTCACTTTTTGGCCCTCCATGTATCCAAAGGTTCAAACGCCTGGATTTGGAACAATGGAGACCATGTCAATATTTTGGAGACCTTGGCCTCAGGTCTTGGCGAAGAGCAGATACAACATCTCATCATGGAGTATCGGGCTCGCCAGGCAATGGTTGACTTCGGTCCCTGGAGTGAAGCCTTCAAGTCTCCGATCAACAACAACTGGGGTAGAACCATCGGTGCCGAAGAGATTGCTGGAGGCATACTCCAAGAGCCTGAGCCACACCAGCTGACCTTCTATGCCGACACTACTACCTCAGACACTATGATTACCCCTTCAATGGACACTCTGCCTGGCTGGTCTGGTGCAAACCAGATCCCATTCTATGTGGAGGGTGACAGAGTTCAAATAAACTTGGAGCCAATGTCCGAAAATTTGCGGCTTCAGTTGGCTTATCGTGCGGAAGACGGCACGGCTGTCTACAGCCAACCTGTTGAAGCGGGTAATGCCTGTTTGAACCTGGATAAGCGCCCGAAAGATGGCGTAGTGGTTGCCATTGTCAGTAATGTGGATTACCTCTACCAAGGGGAAGAGACGCGTGCCAAGAAACACGACTACCTCCTGTTCATGATTGAGGGTGTCAGCGGCACGGCACCGATCTACGAAAAACACTATGAATGATCCATCCAGCATACTGAACCACCCTACCTTTTGACGGTAGGGTGGGTGCGATATACCGCACCATTACAGGCTTGATAAAAGCGAGCACTCCCCGATGCAGCTGTTACAACGTATGACGTATTGAATTGTCATACTGACCATGATGATTGTTTAATGTCTGAAACCCAATGTAGCGATCACAGATTTTGTTATTTTCAAAGTTTAACTACTCTGATAAAAGGAATAAAAGTACTTAGTTGCCTTCCAAGTTCACACTAATTTCATGATGGAAGTCATAAGCTTATGATTTTAATTCTCTATTTCAACATGCCTGAGAAAAATATGTGATTAACATCTGAGTTCACCCCCCCCCTTTCTCCATATGATCCCTCTCAATCGATATGGAGTTCACAGGAAGATTGGGAAATCAGCAACCATTTATGTAGTGATATACCGTGTACTTGATTGACTGAAATATACGTTTCGTTTTT
>JASFJX010000376.1:0-4636 GCA_050119385.1 Candidatus Thiodiazotropha sp.
CCCCTCTCTGTCCTTGGTGCGAAAAAGCCTGTTGAAGGTACCCTGCGACCAATTCATGATCTCAATCAGTTCACTGGCAGCCTCCTGACCCAGGGCGTCGGCGGTTTCAGGCAGTTCAAAGAGAAAGACCTGAGCCAGATGTGCCGGTACGATACCGAAAAGCAACAGGGGCAGGAGATAGCGTACCTTGAGTCGCTGTAGAAGCCGTTTCACGGATAGAGATCCAATGCTTTTTCAGGGGCGAGCAGCTTCCTAAGATCACCGCTTTGTTCAAGAATATTGGCTTCAGTCATCCTGTCCGCAAGGCGTTTCATGGTAGCCAGTAAGGGTGGTGGGCTGCCGAAGAGCATTGTTTTATTCTCGGCGAGGTTGGGCAGTAACAGCCCTGCATAGGTATCTCTTGTCTCCTGCCGGGTGATGGCCAGGCGCCGGGCGATGATTTCGTGGGCCTCGTCAGGCGTTCTGGAGAGCCTGTCCAGGGCGGCGAACCAGCCCTTGAGAAGCTGGCGCACCGATTCGGGGTTTGTTTGCATGAAACTATTGCGGACGATAAGGATGTCGACAATCTCTTTGGGAATGCTGCGGCTGTCGAAGATCTGATTGGCGCCCTTTGTCAGTAATTTAGTGCGTACCGGTTCGAAGGTGACCACTGCATCCACGCTCTGTTCGTCATAAGCCCGTTCATGCTCGTCCGCCAGGAGCGGTACGACCGTGATCTCCTCACGGCCGATCCCGGCGATCTCCAGGGCGCGGCTGATCACATAACTTCCCAAGGCCGTGTTCTCGAGCCCGACCCGCTTGCCACGGATCCCTTCAAGGGTGTCGATGGGGGGGTGCGCAAGAATCACATCGCCCCCGTGGGAGTAGTCCATGATCAGCAGTATCGAAAACTCGGGTTGGTATTGCGCCAGTATTAAAGCCTCGTCCAGGGTGACGGCTGCGGCATCCAGGACACCATTGCGGTAGGCCCGTATCACTGCACTGGTATTTGGCAGTTCCACCAAGCGTACCTCATTGTCGCCATACTCACCCAGTTCCCTGGCGAGGTAGAGGGGTTCATAACCTGGCCAGACATTGGTGCCGATGCGCATGGCTACCTGTGTGGGCTGACCGCAGGCCGTTATGAGGCAGATAGCGATAATCAGGGCGAGTAAGCTCGTAATCCGGTACATCACTAACCTCTCTCACTTTTCTATTACGGTTGCCTGCTTATCAGCGGAGCACCGTAACGGCCTCGGGATTTATGTGGTTTAATGCGTCCAGGTGTATGTGCGAAGCGTAATCGGGGATCTCTTCCCCATCGACCAATCCCTCACGAAGGGCCCAGCGGGCCTGGCTCTCCAGTAGCAGTACCAGGGATTGATGCAAGCTGACGCTGAGATGCAGATTCGGCCAGAGTTTGGCGATCAGTTTCCGATCGGCTCCCAATCGCTTGGCGAGAATATCCGCCGCTTGTTCGGGTTTGTCCTTTGCGAATCGTTCAGCCGCCAGCAATGCCTGCACCAGGTCAGTTATCACCTTGGGATTGTTCTGAATGAATTGCCGGCGGGTGACTACCATATCGGTTTGAGGGTAAATACCCGGCGCCGAAAAGGTGACCGCCTTGTCCCCTAATAGTTTGAGTGCCTCGCCGATGTAGGGCTCACGCATGGAGAAGGCGTCGATAGTGCCATCCGCCAGGGCTTTTGGCAGTTGCTCGGCCTTCATGAACGAGCTGGTTACCTCTTGCTCAGAGATCGTATGTTTTCGCAGGAACAGGTGTAGAAAGTAATGGACGGCTGAGGCCTTCTGGGTGGCGATCCGTTTGCCCTTGAGATCGCTCGGAACGGTGATTCCCCCATCGCGTCTGGCTACAATCATGTTCACATCGCTGGTCGCTCCAACTGCGGTGAGAATTCTCAGTTGTTTGTCTTTGAAGGCCTGCAGCATGATGGGAATATCCGCGGAAATGGCGATATCCACCTCCCCGGGCAGCAAACCCTCATGCAGCGCCCGTTTACCGCTGGGATACGACCTGGTCTCGATCATCAGGTTCTCCTCTTTAAAGAACCCCTGATCCATGGCGATGATCGCCAAAGCACTTGTCGGTTGCAGCGCCAGCCCCAGGGAGATGCTTTTTTTGATCTCGGGAACTGTATTGACCAGCTTTTCGGGCCAGAGTAACAATATAACCGCCAAAAATGCGGCTAAGATGAAGCTGGCAACTATGATTGGTTTGTGATGCCTTTTCATCGCTTTGAGCGGTTAAATATGACTTTTGATTTATTTAATCTTAGGTCAAACGATCAGAATAGGAATCGAATTATCAAAGGAATTGTCAGACAGGAACTATGTGTTGCTTCAATCCAAATGTTTCATAAGGATTAAAACTGGGTTACCAGTGGTTGAGTGGTTTGCGTGAGGTGAGAAAGACGCGAAGTATCTCAATACGTTGCAGACTGAGACATGGCTTACCTCGATGTGTTTGTATGTACACAATCTAACACAGAGTGGCTGTATTAGGGTGGCGTGCTCTGTCTGGCGCTGCTGGAAACGCTAACTTCTGTCCAAACGGCGATACCCAATGGCCTCGCTGATGTGCGATGTCTCCACCTTCGGGCTGGCCTCCAGGTCGGCGATGGTGCGCGCCACCTTGAGGATTCGGTGGTAGGCGCGCATCGAGAGGCCGAGTTTTTCGATGGCCTGGTGCAGCAGTGCATTGCCCGCCTTGTCCGGTATTGCAACCTCCTCGATCTTCAATCCCTGCAGGGCCTGGTTGGTGCATCCCTGTCGTTCCAGTTGGATTTCACGGGCATCGATGACCCGCTTGCGGATGGCCTCACTCGGCTCTTCCCGGTTTGGTGTCTCCTGGTTTATCTGAAGGGGTTGCCTGGGGACCTCCACGTGCATATCGATGCGGTCGAGCAAGGGGCCGGAGATGCGGTTACGGTAGCGGATGATGCGGTCCAGGGTGCAGTGGCAACGATCGCTGCCGTCTCCCAGGTGGCCGCAGGGGCAGGGATTCATCGCTGCGATCAATTGAAAGCGGGAGGGGTAGTCGACCTGGCAGTTGGCGCGGGAGATGGTGATACGGCCGTTTTCCAGGGGCTCACGCAACACCTCCAGGGTATGCCGGTTGAATTCTGGGAGTTCGTCCAGAAACAGCACGCCGCGATGGGCCAGGGAGATTTCACCGGGTTTCGGATTACTGCCGCCGCCGACCAGTGCCACCGCCGATGCGGTGTGGTGGGGAGCGCGAAAGGGTCTTTGACGCCACTGATCGGGTTGGAACGCTCGATTGTTGGCTACCGAGTGTATGGCTGCGCACTCCAGCGCCTCTTCCTCGCTCATTGGCGGCAGGATCCCCGGCAGGCGAGACGCCAGCATCGATTTCCCGGTGCCGGGGGGGCCGATATAGAGTAGTGAATGGGCGCCTGCGGCGCTGATCTCCAAGGCGCGCCGGGCATGACTTTGGCCATACACATCGGCCATATCGAGGTGATGTTTTTTTGTATTCGATGGCGATCTATCTCTTTTGAACTCCGGTAGCTGTTTGACGCTGTTGAGATGTGAGCATACCTCTAGCAGGTGTTTTGCCGGATAACACTGGAGCCCGTTTACCAGGCCTGCCTCTTCGGCGTTTTTTCGCGGCAGAATCAGGGAGCGTCCTGCATCACGGGAGGCAAGGGCCACCGGAAGTATGCCGCTGATCGGGCGCAGTTCGCCGGACAGGGCGAGTTCACCGGTGAACTCATAGTGATTCAAGGGGTCCATGCTCAATTGATTCGAGGCGGCCAGGATGCCAAGGGCAATGGGTAGATCGAATCGCCCCCCCTCCTTGGGCAGATCCGCGGGTGCCAGATTGATGGTGATGCGTCGGGCGGGAAATTCAAATTGGCAATTGATCAGTGCCCCTCTTACCCGGTCTTTACTCTCTCGCACCGCCATTTCAGGCAGACCGACGATAGAGAGGCCGGGGAGGCCGTTGGAGAGGTGGACCTCAACGGTAACCAGGGGTGCTTGAATGCCCGCCTGGGCGCGGGAATAGAGAATGGCGAGTGACATGGATTCCTTCCTTGGAACAACGATATCGGTCTGAGGCGACTGGTGTGTTAGCCGGTTTTCTCCTCCAGGGCCTTGATCTGTGCCTCCAGCCGCTCCAGCTTTTCACGTGTACGAGCGAGAACGGCGCGTTGTACCTCAAACTCCTCGCGGGTGACCAGGTCGAGCTTGGCAAGTCCGGATTCCAGTGTGGCGCGCATGTTCTTCATTACATCGGCCTGCAGCGTTTGAATGCCGCTGGGCATGGTTGCCGAGAGCCGGGTCGTCAGTTCGTCTAGTAGTTTCGGATCGATCATGGGCCAGACAATAGCCAGTGACGCACCCTTTGTCCAGCGATAGAAGGTCTCTTTACTTGGAATTGGTTTTTTTGCTGTGATGCTCGTTGTAAAGTGAGTAGTTATAACGACTTTGTTTCATTCAGTTCATAGGGAAATAAACCATCCGGCCGATTTGCACCAAACCGGTGCACGGATCTGGTGCGCTGGTTTCGGTTATGTGCACTAATCATGCATGAACAATCCATGATCTTTGATAGATCTTGGTAAAAAAGTAGTTATTATCTTTTTAATCAATAAGTTAGAAATGTTGGCACGAA
>JASFJX010000377.1:0-4617 GCA_050119385.1 Candidatus Thiodiazotropha sp.
GCATCATACGATAGATCTCAACTTGGGCTTCCAGATCATTGGTGGTCGGATCGATGCGCAGAGTATCGGAAATGAATGATCCATGATCCAGGTCATTGGTGAACAGCGTGTTTAGCTTTTTAACACCGCTCTCAATTAAATTCTCCAACATCTCATCGGTGATCTCGGTATTGGCTTCGGCAATCAGTTCACCCGTCTCCTTATCGACGACATTGTGAGCAAGTACCTTGCCATAAACGAAATCACGAGGCACATCCAGCTTTTTTACACCGGCCTTTTCCAGCTCACGAATGTGGCGTGCGGTTATACGTCGACCCGCCTCAACGATGACATCGCCGCCTGCCTTGATGTCAAAACTGACCGTCTCACCGCGCAAGCGTTCAGGCACAAGATCCACTTTCACGGTCTTTTTAGTGAAGCTGAAGGTATCGGTCTCGAAGAACATCTCGAGAATCTGCTCTGTATCGTAACCCAACGCGCGCAGTAAAATGGTCGCGGGCAGTTTGCGGCGACGGTCGATACGTACGAAAACGTTATCCTTAGGATCGAATTCGAAATCGAGCCAGGATCCGCGATAGGGGATGACCCGGGCAGAAAAGAGCAGCTTGCCCGAGGAGTGGGTCTTGCCGCGATCATGGTCGAAAAAGACTCCGGGGGAACGGTGCAACTGTGAAACGATAACCCGCTCGGTGCCATTGATGACAAAAGTTCCGGTATCGGTCATCAGGGGCAGTTCTCCCATATAGACTTCCTGCTCACGGATGTCCTTGACCACCTTAGAACCTGCAGGGGCCTCCTTATCGTATATGACCAGACGTACCAGCACGCGCAGGGGGGCTGCGTAGGTAGTACCTCTCAGTTGACACTCCCGCACATCAAAAACAGGTTCACCAAGCTTGTAGTTCACATATTCGAGTACCGCGTTACCGGAATAACTGGTTATCGGCATTACCGACTTGAACGCCGCATGTAATCCGATATCCTGTCGTTCTTCTGGCGGTACCCCGTCCTGTAGGAACCCACGATAAGAATCGATTTGGGTAGCTAAAAGAAACGGTACATCCAGAATGCTGGGTCGTTTACCGAAGTCTTTGCGGATACGCTTTTTTTCGGTGAAAGAATAGGCCATGCTGCCGTCCCTCAGTGTCAAAGGCTTGGTGACTGCGAAGTCAAAAACCGAACTTCAGCCGGCTGATGATCAACGCCTAAAAAAATAAATCTTACGCCTGAACTCAACAAATGTTCAGGTAGGCGGGGATCCACGAAACCCATCATAGGGATTTGTAAATACCCGCGTGACAAGCGGGAAAAGGCCGGTGGCTCACGCCACCAGCCCCAACCGTACTTGTCTGCAGACGATCGAGACGAGAATCTTATTTAATCTCGACTTTAGCGCCTGCCTCTTCCAACTGCTTCTTGGCCTCTTCAGCCTCTTCCTTGCTGACGCCTTCCTTCAGTGTAGACGGTGCACCTTCGACCGCCTCTTTAGCCTCTTTGAGACCCAGACCCGTCATGGCGCGGACGGCCTTGATCACGGCAATCTTGTTACCACCGATCTCTGCCAATACCACGTCGAACTCAGTCTTCTCTTCCTCAGCGGCTTCAGCGACCGCCGCGACCGGCGCAGCAGCCACGGCCGCAGCAGCGGTAACACCAAATTTCTCTTCCATTGCCTCGATCAGCGCTACCACGTCCATGACGGACATCTCGGCGATCGCATCGAGGATCTCTTCTTTAGAAACTGCCATTATTGAACTCCTGAAAAATGTTTTGCACGTTTATGCGTAATTAGGTTTAAGCCGATCAGGCCGCCTCTTTGGCGTCCTTGATCGCAGCCACAGTCCGGACTAGCTTGCCAGGCACTTCGTTCATCGTACGAGCCAGCTTCTCAACCGGCGCCTTCATGACTGCCATCAGCATGCTGATAGCTTGGTCATAGGTCGGCATCTTAGCCAGGGTATCTATATCACCGGGCGCAAGCATCTTGCCGCCGATGGATACCATTCTGACTTCGAGAAGTTTGTGCTCCTTGGCAAAGTCCTTAATGACGCGTGCTGCCGAACCCGGGTCCTCCTGAGAGAAGGCGAGGAGCAAAGGCCCCGTCATACCCTCCTGCATACAGGCGAATTCCGTATCCTCAAGCGCACGTTTGGCGAGGGTGTTTCTGACCACCCGCAGATAGACACCGCTGTTGCGTGCTTCACGCCTCAATTGGGTCATCTCTTCAACTGTCAGCCCCCGATACTCAGCGGCTATAGCTGACAACGCACTCTTCGCTACGTCATTGACTTCGGCAACGATGGCTTTCTTTTGCTCAAGATTGAGTGGCAAAGTCGTTACCTCCTGATAATGGGGAATGTATCATTCCCAAACTCAAACATGGCACCCACGGCGCCACAACCACACGCACACCATCATCAGGATATTCCTGATTGGGGGCGCTCCGTCTGCGCAGGCGATAATTAAGCATGCCTATCATGCACCTGCGGTCTTTGACAGCACCGGCCAGGCCGGTACCCCAAAGTTCACGTTCGCTGCCAAGCATCTTAAACAGGGTACCTGGCAGCACAAAATTGCTATCAAACAGCAAGTGATGTCTGATCCAGGGTCAATCCAGGCCCCATGGTGGTGGAGACTGTGACCTTCTTCAAATAGACACCTTTTGCCGAGCTCGGTTTTGCCTTTACTAACGCTACCAACAGAGACTCCAGATTCTCTTTCAGCTTCTGTGGTTCGAAATCCGCCTTGCCGATGGAGCAGTGGATAATTCCCGCCTTGTCAGTACGATAACGTACCTGGCCGGCCTTCGCGTTCTTCACCGCTTCAGCCACATTAGGCGTCACAGTACCAACCTTGGGATTCGGCATCAGACCACGGGGACCCAGGATCTGGCCCAACTGCCCAACCACACGCATTGCGTCCGGTGAGGCTACCACCACGTCAAAATCCATGTTGCCGCCCTTGATCTCCTCTGCCAGATCCTCAAAACCGATCTTATCGGCACCTGCCTCTTTGGCGGCCTCAGCATTCGCACCCTGGGCAAATACGGCAACTCTCACTGTCTTACCAATACCGTGGGGCAGCACCGAGGCACCACGCACGACCTGATCGGATTTGCGCGCATCGACACCTAGATTGACACTGACATCAACGGACTCATTGAACTTCACCGTCGACAGATTTTTCAATAAACCAAAAGCCTCCTCCGCCTGATAGATCTTACCGGATTCGAGTTTTTCCCGGATTGCCTTGGCTCGTTTAGTCATCTTAGCCATGATCTACTCCACCCCCTCGACATTCAGACCCATCTGCATGGCACTGCCTGCAATAGTGCGCACCGCTGCATCCATATCCGCAGCAGTCAGGTCCGGCATCTTAACTGTTGCGATCTCCTCAAGCTGCTGGCGGGTTACGGTGCCAACCTTGGTCGTGTTCGGTGTAGAGCTGCCTTTTTGCAGACCCACAGCCTTTTTCAGTAGGACCGAGGCCGGTGGCGTCTTGGTGATAAAACTGAATGAGCGATCGTTATAGACAGTGATCACCACTGGTATGGGCAATCCCTTCTCCACGCTCTGGGTCTTCGCATTGAAGGCCTTACAGAATTCCATGATATTGACACCGTGCTGACCCAGGGCAGGACCAACAGGTGGACTCGGATTCGCTTCACCAGCCTTCACCTGAAGCTTGATGTAAGCCATTATCTTCTTAGCCATATATACCTCTAACTTGGGTTCAACCGCCTGGGACTCTCACCCAGGCTCCCCATTTACACAATCGATAATCTGTCAGGACGCTCAGCCCTTCTCAACCTGGCCAAACTCCAGGTCAACGGGTGTAGAACGCCCGAAAATCAGCACGGATACCTTCAACCGGCTCTTGTCGTAATCGACCTCCTCGACCACTCCGGTAAAATCGTTGAAGGGCCCATCGATAACACGTACCACTTCGCCTGGTTCGAACAATACCTTTGGCCGGGGTTTTTCAACCCCCTCCTGTACCCGCTGCAAAATGGCGTTTGCCTCCCTTTCGGAGATCGGTGCCGGCCGGTCGCCGGTGCCGCCGATAAACCCCATCACTTTCGGCACATCCTTGACCAGATGCCAGGTATCGTCGGTCATCTCCATCTGGACCAGGACATATCCGGGGAAAAACTTACGTTCACTTTTGCGCTGCTGGCCAGCGCGCATCTCTACCACCTCTTCGGTAGGAACGAGAATGTCGCCAAATTTATCCTGCATACCATAGCGTTCAATGCGTTCTTTGAGTGAACGCTGGACCTGAGATTCAAAGCCGGAGTAGGCATGGACCACATACCAATGCATTGCCATAACGTCTCCTTATCCAGTACCGGTCAGCGCCTTGAGAATTGCGCCCAGCATCATATCAAACAGCCACAGTACAATGCCCATGATCAGGACCATGACAAATACAATTAATGTGGTCTGCATCGTCTCTTGACGACTTGGCCATACTACCTTGCGCACTTCGACCTTTGATGAGGAGGCGAACTCCCATACGGTGCGCCCAACTGCCGTCTGATAGGCAATAAACGAGGCCACGCCTACCAGGGCCAGCAGACCCAAGACACGTAAAAGTTGCGAGTGACCATCTAGGTAA
>JASFJX010000378.1:0-4610 GCA_050119385.1 Candidatus Thiodiazotropha sp.
TGAAGGAGCGCTGCTGACCTGCATGAGTTATGTGGATCTCAATCCCATTCGGGCCGGATTGGCAAAGACGCCTGAGGATTCGGATTTTACCTCAATTCAAGAACGTATAGAGGTCTCTGCCAAGCGTCAGAATACGAATAAAACCAAACAAGTTGCCAAACAACAACCGACAAAACTCCACCCCTTCAAGCAAGCGAGAAAAAAGGACATGATGAAGTGCATTGGCTTCGAACTGAATGATTACCCACGCTTGGTGGATTGGACAGGGCGAGCTATACGAGAGGATAAAAAGGGCGCAATACCAAGTGATCTTACGCCAATTCTCGAGCGCATTGGTTTAAATCCGGATGCCTGGGTGACGAGTGTCAGTGACTATAATCGAAATTACTTCTCGGTGCTTGGCGCAATTGATCGAATCAAGGCCTTTGCTCAGGTGCAGAAAAAAAGCTGGCATAGAGGTCAGCGCGCAGTATTGCGTAGTTATCGTCTCGTCATGGCATAGTATTGGTATTAAAAATGTACCATATAAGTCTGGAATTGAACCTTGAAGCTGAAAGCATCTTTAGGGGAGCATTTTTCGGGTGTCTGGTAAAGGTCTTTTAGGTTGGGATGAAGTCATCACTCACTGACTCCGATAGCCGTCGATAAAGGCATTGAGTCTTGCCTCGTGTTCATCATACTGGGTGCTGTTTTCGCAGCTTTCCCTGACCAGTTCTCTCAGGGGGAGGTTCGCGATCTGATCGTTGAATAGCGGTTGTAGATATGTGTCCGTTTCTGGTGCCGCAATAGCACGAACATCACGGCCCAACAAAAAGGCAGAGCCCTGTTCCAGCACCCAGTCATACTCTTCCATTATATCCTCCATACCAAAGATCTCGTCTTTGGTATCCGGAATCTCCTGGTAGTTAGAGCAGAGGTACAAGAGGTCCTTAGCATCATTCGGCCGTTTTTCCCGCTTCCGCTCTGTCCAGGAGACCAGTTTCAACAGGGCTAACCCGACTGGGGATACCACTGGAATGTCGGTGACCGGGGAATTATTTATCCTGACTTGCAGAGCATTCTTGTAGGCCTCATTGAAGCCGAGAATGTTCATGAGTACATCGCCCTTGGTTGGCCAGGCGACGGCCTTGCCGTCGCTCGATATAGGACCGAAGGGGACCAGGTCAATCCAGCCGCCTTGGACAGTGTTAAGTCGGTGTGAAGTTCTTGTTTCTGAAAAGCCAATTTGCAATAGCTCGGCCTTCAAAGCTTCAAACACCGACCAATCGGGTATTTGAATAGCGAAATCGAGATCCTGGGTCGCGCGGCTGAGCTTCGCCCCGTAGTAGTGATGCAACACCAGATCTCTACCGGTCGCGCCGATGACGAAAAGCGGGATACCCAGGCGCTGAGCTGCGTCTACAGTCGACTGAAGAACGGCAAGGGTATTGGGATCAATCTTGTTGGTTATGTGGAGCAATGTACTCGTCATAAATCATCCCAGCTGCTTCGATATTGCGTGGGTTTGCTGTTGCGATCAGATCAGCGTAGGCTAGGATTGGCGGTACCAATCCAGGTTTTGCTATATCCATAAAGGGTAATACTGCATCCCGCCAGAATGGTTGGTAGATCTCCACTCTACCGTCTTCGTTAAACATGGCTTCTGTAGCTGCTCTCAACCTTGCTTTCGCAATAAATTTGTTTTTTGCCTCCTTTGGAAGATAAAGCGTGGCGACAGCAGGTTTTAGGTATTGGGTGTAGTGCGCCGCGGCTATCTCTCCTCCCCAGTAGCCATGGAATTTCTGAATATCGAATTTTTTCCACCAATACGGATCGTCAGCTATGAAATTGCCAATGTGCGCTTTTGGGCGTAGCTTCTCCGGATAAGTCTCTACCCAACGATCAAGCAGTCGCTTGTAGTCTATGAGTTCGCGCCTTTTTCTATGTCCATATTCGAATATAAAGCGAGCAGCTTTTAACCCCTGGATGACCCAGCCCACTGTTCCAACAGCAACACCAGCTGTTTCGGCAATTTGCCGATAGGGCGCAGCCACTAGCACTGGGCGACACAGAAACGCGAATACAACCTTCAGGCCGGTTCGATCAAAGGCACGATTGGTATCTCCCTTGGGACCTATCTCCTGCTTTGGTTTACGCTTCCCCGTTACCAGAATATATACAGGTGGCAAATCTATATATGCATTTCCAACTGTATCGATGAACTGTATACGCTGCTCACGCAGTTTTTCCGCCATTACAGGATTGACATAGTCAGCGACCAATACGCCTTTCATCGGCAAGGTCAGAATCCGGTTTATAAGGGCACCGAGATTGGCCTGTGGCGCCCAGCGCTTGACCTCTGCGGCCAATCGCTCGTTTTGGCCTTCAAGCCTTAGTACTGCATCAAGCGTGTGCCGATCCTGTTTTACCTCGAGTTCATCTATATGCAGTTGCAGGCCAGTTTCTCGTGCGACGGCATCAAGCGCTCGATTGAGAATATTTGCTTCTACCTGGTCATCGGTGTGTTTGTACATAATGTAAGGATGAACATTAATAATGTACGGATAATAATAATGTACGTAAAGTTTAAATGGAAGGGGTGTATGTCCATCATTATAGTCAGTACATTATTAATGTACATTATAATAAAATGGACGCACGTGCCTTTGGCGTGATTTGGTTGCTTCCCAACTAGGCTTCAGTTGAGTTGCTTCCAGGCACCGAGGTTGATCCAGCTTTAAGGGAAATGCGGCAGGAAATGCGGGGACACCAGAAAAATAGAGGGGAAAGCAGAAGGGAAAGCGGACAGCAGTGCGAAAGCAGGGACATATATGTCCCGAGATCGCGTGCTACGGCGGGCATTTGCGTTATTGGCTCTGCGGAATATCTTCTGGTTCCAGGTGTCTCCGTTTGTGGATTACGGCCAGTACTTCGATGAGATTTTCAGGATTGATTTCGTAGAGAATCCTGTAGGAATAGAGGCCAAGTTCCCGCACGGTGTCTTCATTCAGTTCCGGCACCTTGTGCCCTTTGTGAGGCAACGCATCCAGACCGATGGTTTTGCGCACTAGTTCTTCACTGACGCGCTTGGCGTAGAGGGGGGGAGTCCTGGGTAATGTAATCATGAATATGACGAAGCTGAGATTTAGCGTGCTCTGTCCACTTCACCACGATTGAATATCCTTGAGCACCTCTTCAGCCGGTTGGGTTTTGCCATCGGCTGCGTCTTGTTGGCCACGGCGGATATTTTCCAGGACATAGAGCCGGTACATGATCTCTTCGGTGTCGGCGGTGTCGGGCAGCCGTTGAATGGCCTCCAGGGCTTCTTGTTTTGCTGAATGGGCAAGTGACATGGTTGGAACCTCCATTGGGTTGCAAACCCGGCCATCAGATCGGGACTTGTATCATTATCAGCAATTCACTTGTTAAAGCAAGGTATTGAGTAGATCTACTCCGCATCCTATCTCTGCGTCGTCGCCCATGTGCAGCTGCTGCCGCGCGAGCTCATCCCCTTTTGCGCCCAGCCCTCGGTGTCACCCCCATTGGCTCTACAGCGTCCAGCCCACCGATATCGAAGCCAGCGGCAGGCTCAACGACCCTTGCCATGCCCTCCCTGTATGGCAGCTATGACTACCTGCCCGAGGACGGCAGCTATGTGTTGATGGTCGGCTTCGACAACGACGCCAAACAACTCACCCCCATCGGCGTCGGCCAAGCGCAGATGTCCCGCTATGCCGAAAGCAGGCGAAAGCAGGGACAGCCTAAAAATGTTGCTTAAAAACGTTACAGGTACGATAGGGTTTAAGGGAATCATCGAAGACAACAAGGAGGTTGTAATGACACGCGCCCGCGAGAGTCTGGTTCTTGCCTGGTGTCCACATTTTTACGGGTGTCCACGCATTTGCCGCATTTGTTCCACGCATTTGTTTCGCATTTGTCACGCATTTGTCCCGCATTTCGCATTATTTCTGTTTTATTTCTGTGGGCCGCACTGATTTTGCTGGTCTATTAACACTTGAAATGCAACAGGACCTAATGTCTACATGATTGGCCTTATTTCAACCCTTCACCAACTTTTGTTAGCGATGTTCAGGTAACTTCCAGGTTGTCAAACCGTCAGGAAGTATTACTTGATCTTCATACCAGTGTGGCTCCATTTCCCGTTTACAATTCGTTGTGTACAATTCATTAATCTTGTCACCATTTCTATTATAAAGCCTGATCCATTCAGGCGTGCACATTGTGTCGCCCGGCATGCTCCAGACCATGCGGAAAGGATTGAATGATTTGTAATAGTGAAGGGTGAACATTCCATCTGGACTCTGTTGTTCTCCCAAGTAAGTGCCTCGGTAGGCAAAAAAAACAGTCAGAAGTCCACTCACTAGTAAAAATGCAATAGGTACGGAGATAAGCCATATTAGGTGCTTCCTTTTCATGCTATCACTTGACCTGTAAAATGAATGGGAAGTGTTTCAGTCTGATCGGTGACAATGCTAGGAAGTCGCCCCCCTTGCCAGTTTTTTGTCGGTAGATATTATACGTTTCATTGGGAATCGCCAGGTCCTCCTCGTCATCTGTATCTGATGTTCCCCACGTATAATCCCATTTACTGATCTCGACACTGTTCTCTT
>JASFJX010000379.1:0-4600 GCA_050119385.1 Candidatus Thiodiazotropha sp.
GTGAAAAAGTCAGAGTATTGAATTGATGAAGGCTAGGTAGATGGCTGTTTCCGAAGGTTTAGTGAACCTATCATGCCGACCTGCCATACATGGGCGTTGCGATTATTCTCCTATACTTAGAGTGCGATATCACTGAGTGAGCACATAATATATACCCTGACCTTGACCCTTGGATTCGATCAATCCAAGCCTGACAAGAGTGTCGAAATCGAACGTAAGCTCATGAAATCCACGCGAGGATATGACACCATATTCCCGCAGCGAAATACTACCGTGTCTTTCTACATAATCGATAATCTGTTGATGATGCGGTTCCAACACAGGTCTAACCAAACCCTGTTTCGGCAAGCTCTGAATAACGCGGTGCAGTTCATGCAAAACACCTTCCGCAAAGTACTCCAGCCATTCGGAAAAATCAGTACCTGAACCCAACCAGCGTTCATCACGCGTGATTCCAAGCGCATTCAAATAGCGGCCAGTATCGAGCTGGCAGTAGTACTCGATACTCAAGAGCTCAAATATTTCCAGCCCTGCTTTGCCCAGCAGAGCGCTGGTCAAAAGATGAATCGCTTTACCACTTCCATTCCGATCAGGCGCTATCAAAATCGCCTGGCGATGAAAGATACCGGCCAGGACGATCGGGTCTATCATACCCATTTGACGATTGACAAACCGCATCAATGCCGCGATCCGGGCGCGGTCATCTTCAACGTCCGGAAACGGCTGGCACCCCGCTCCCAATTGGATCCGCTTTAAAAGCCAATCCAATGTATTGAAATTCAGCTCAAAGCTTCCTCCTCGTACCGTCCGAAACAGCGCTTGACGAATCTCATGGTAGTTGAGCGCCTCTCGCTCGATTCCTGACAGGCTGGTATGATCGCCTTGCAGCCTGCGCCTGACCTTACTCAATGACAGGGAATGGCCGGCGATGGCCGCAGATGCATAAGCGGACAGCGTATGGGCTTCCAACAACAACTCCGCCATAGCCGTATCGGTTATTTGGCGGGCCTTGAGCTTGCCGCAAACCTCGCCAATCGCCCGAATAGTGGATAGAAGCCTGTTGCTGATGGTATAGACAGGTATCTGGATCATGGTCAAAAATTGAGGTTAATTCGAGGTTGGAACCAGTCGACAGGTGCAATAACAAACGCCAGACACCGACCACTCACCTCAACGCCAATCAAGTACTATCTTTTGCACACCAAGCCATTGATCGTTGGGATTTTTAAGAGATTGATCTTACCGATAATCGGTAGATATCGTTCCTTAACGTTGCCAAAACGATCTTTTCCTTCGTGCAGCAATTGTTCGTGCTTTTCAAAAGATAACAACATCCCGAACACTTATATTCGAAGCCTTGATCCGCAGTATCCTGCGGCTGCTTTGAGAGCGATCGACGATTTCAAAATCCGGATTATCGATAGCCAGCAAATTGCGAATTAACTTTTCAACCACTGATTTATGAAAATGATAACTGGACGAAGAGTCCATCACCATAATTTTCGTAAGACCCTTCTTCTCCAGCATACACAGCTCATCATGCTCATCATCATTCATAGGAGCAACGGCTTGCAGAGATAAACGCTCACCGTTCAAATGCAAAAGAAATAATTTATGTTCTAACCAATCCATGATAATCACTCCCTCTAATGCATGCTGCCATGAAATTAAGTCGGTATTTGCCTCACACTTCAACGGTTTCACATAGGCGAGATATAATTTCGAAAAAATAGCACAACAATATCAGTAGAACAAGTAAATGAATTACACGTTATACTATTTTTTATTCTCGATATACTTATATATTTGCGAAAAGCCTGTCACTGGCGTCTATCCCATACCTAGTGACCGATACAATCTTAACGCTGTATATTTATGTTCTTATGGAGTCAACCCACATGCACAAAGCTAAAGGCGATACGCCGGCAAACATCACTGTCATGCTGGCGGACGATCATCCACTTCTTAGGAGTGGCTTTATAGAAGCCATGGGCGAAAGCAAGGAGATCAAAGTAATATATTCCACCGACAATCCCCAGGACGCCTGCGACGCTTATCACCGAAGCCGGCCTGACGTCGTGGTCATGGACATTCTATTCAAAGAGAAAATGACGGGACTGGATGCCATAAAGGTCATTTTGAGCACGAATCCCCTGGCGAGAATCATCGTACTGACGCAACACGACCAAGCCAGACTGATCAAGGAAGCATATCAACTCGGCGCACTGGCGTTTGTCCCAAAGGATGCCGAACCCGAGTTGTTGATCGATGCGATAAAAAAAGCCGCCACAGGGGAAAAGCACTTTCTGCCCGAAATCGCTCAGAAACTCGCCTATCTTACGGCGGAGCAAAACTCTGATCCGAAAGCCTTATTGAACCAACGCGAATTCGAGGTATATAGACTCATCGCCAGTGATCGTACCAATATTGAAATTGCCGAAGAGTTAAGTTTATCGCAAAAAACCGTTAACAACACGCTTTTCACACTCAGATCAAAACTTGGGCTTCGCAGGAATACCGAAATCACAAAACACGCTTTGAAGCACGGCGTCATTAAACTGGACGACAATGCATGAGCCGCAACATAAATAAAACAACGATAAGTAAATAAGGTATATTTTTTACTTCTCTTTTTTTATAGTCGCGAGAGAAAAAAGGCAACTTCAATTTGAATTGGATTAAAATCAGAAGGATCTTACTATGCGGCACACTTTACGTTCTTTATTCAAACCGCGCTTCTCACCAAAAGTCATATCGGTTGCCCACTCAACCACAGTAGTCGCCGAGGAGAAATTCAGACCCAGAACCGAAATTGCGCCTGTGTGGTTCTTCATACTCTTCATTTTCAAGCTCGGCACCGCTTTCGCCCAAGAGGCGCCACACAGCGCCGCCATCGCCAGCGCCCACCCAATGGCCACGGAGGCGGGCCACCGAACACTGCAAGCGGGCGGTAACGCGTTCGATGCCGCCGTCACCGTAGGCGCCGTCCTGGGAGTGGTCGAACCCTATAGCTCCGGCTTGGGCGGCGGTGGATTTTGGCTGCTGCATCGTGCCAGCGACGGTTACCAAATCATGATCGACGGTCGCGAACGCGCGCCGTTGGCGGCGCATCGTGATCTCTATTTGGACGAACATGGCGATGTAGTTCCCTTGCGCTCGCTGAATGGGGCGCTCGCCGCCGGAATACCCGGCTTACCCGCGGCCTTGGTCCATTTGGCGGAACATTACGGCAGACTGCCCCTTGCCGAATCGCTCAAGCCCGCCATCGACATCGCCCGAGAGGGTTTTCCGGTGGATGACTACTATCGGGGCCTGGCCTATTGGCGCTTAGCGGTACTGCAGAGCTACCCCGCCACCGCCGCCCAGTTTTTACCTGAAGGCGAAGTACCCGCGAAAGGCTTTCTGCTCAAACAACCCGAACTGGCAGACACTCTCCAGCTTCTGGCGCGGAAGGGTGTTGACGGATTCTACCGGGGCGAGACGGCCCGACGCCTGGTGATCGGTGTCAACGAGGCGGGCGGCATCTGGAGCCTCGAAGATCTTGCGCAATACCGAATCGTTGAACGAAAACCGATCACGGGGAGATATCACGGACTTAAGATCACCAGCGCATCCCCACCCTCATCGGGCGGTGTCGCTTTGATAACCATGTTGAATATTCTGAAAAGCGTGAACTATACGTCCCTTGAAGAACCGCAACGAACGCACGTACTGACCGAAGCCATGCGACGCGCCTATCGCGACCGGGCAAAATACCTGGGGGATCCGGACTATGTCAATGTCCCGACGGCTAGCTTGACGCACCCCCTGCATGCCTCCCTATTGGCATGGGATATCGATCCGGATCGCGCCACACCCAGCGTCCCCGAGAATCAAGCCTGTTCCTTCGAGGGCCAGGATACAACGCACTACTCCATTCTCGATTCTGAAGGCAACCGTGTGGCAGCCACACAGAGCATCAACTACCCTTTCGGTTCCGGCCTGGTTGCGCCTGGCACCGGCGTCCTGCTGAATGACGAGATGGATGATTTTTCCGTCAGTCCCGGGGTTCCGAATGCCTATGGCCTGGTGGGCAGCGAAGCCAACGCCGTAGCCCCAGGAAAACGCATGTTGTCAAGCATGAGTCCGACATTTGTCGAGGATAAGAACCGCGTGGCGATTCTCGGCACACCCGGCGGCAGCAGGATCATCACCACGATATTATTGGGCATATTGGACATTGCCGATGGCAAGGAACCCCAAAGCTGGGTAAGCCGGCCCAGATTTCACCATCAATATCTTCCGGATGAAATTGAGTATGAAGAGGGCGCATTAAGCGAAGCGTTACAGATGCAGCTGAGCAATATGGGACACACCCTGACACCTGTCGACAGGCCCTATGGCAATATGCAGGCAATTCTGTGGGATAAACGTTCCGGAAACGTACAGGCGGCGAGTGATCCGCGAGGAATCGGTTTGGCGAAAGTCGAATAAGTCGAAAAAAGATCTGCAATCAATGTGGCGTCACAGGTCAGGTAAACACTTGCTCTGTCGAATCGCAAAAGGCGATATCCAATATGCAAGGAAGCAGAAATAATAACATAACGTCGCCCGATAGACA
>JASFJX010000380.1:0-4599 GCA_050119385.1 Candidatus Thiodiazotropha sp.
AAGATCCACAAGCATGTCGGGCCGCATACGCTGA
The DNA here is from genome assembly GCA_050119385.1 of Candidatus Thiodiazotropha sp. Classification (GTDB taxonomy): domain Bacteria; phylum Pseudomonadota; class Gammaproteobacteria; order Chromatiales; family Chromatiaceae; genus Thiodiazotropha. The sequence continues at coordinate 35 of JASFJX010000380.1, forward strand.
GACATAGTTTTGCGAGTCACTTGCTGGCAGCCGGAACGGACATCAGAACCATCCAAACCCTGCTTGGTCACAAAAACGTTGAAACCACGATGTTTTATACGCACATCACACCTGATCACAAGCATGTTTGCAGTCCGTTTGATCAGTTAAAGGGCCTTCGATAACGGGTCCATTGATTCATCGGTCCAATTGGGATGGACCGACCAACTCGCCGCTCAAATGTCCGCTATTAAGAAATCTGGATTGGTGTTACCTGAACTTACAAGGGTCAGCTTTTGGCCGCTTCCTGAAGTATAGAACAGGGCTGTTAAACCTAAAAAAATCAGTTGACCGCTCCATTCTGCTACTCATTTGTTGTTCTTTTAGAAAAAGTGTCCGATAGGCATACTCACCCACTGGGTGAACCACGCTACAGGGTGAATTGCACGCTTGTGGCGGCGCATGGCGGCGTTGCAACTCCTTGCCCTGCACCACCACAAACGCACACTTCATCCTGCCCAACTGATCTTTTTAGGTTAAAGGTACGCTCCAGGCCGAATCCAAACTGAGTCAGTAATTCCCACGGATGTCAGATGAACAGTGTTAAGCGGGGGGAGATTAGTCTCTTGGCGACTTGCCAGAAAAGCCTGGAATAGTTGATTTATAGAGACAGGTCTAGTCTGAATTTCTACAATTCAGGTTACACACTTGCGAGTTGAGTTCGTTTCGTTGGCTTTGGTAGATAACCAAATCACATTACTATCACCATCGGTTTTTGACATGAAATCCTCGAACGGCTTGGGGCGAGCGATACCGTAGCCTTGACCAAGACCGACACCAACCCGACGTAACTCATCGATTATCTCATCGCTTTCAACAAATTCAGCTATGGTCGTCAACTTCATCGTGTCGGCAACAGTTTTAATGGCCTCCACCATTCCCTTATCCAATGAATCGACATTCATATCCTTTATGAACATACCGTCTATTTTTAAATAATCAATTGGTAAATTCTTTAAGTAGCCGAAGGATGAGAGCCCTGAACCAAAATCATCCAGTGCAAAGCGACAGCCCAAATCACGTAGTTCACGAATTACTCTGAATGCAGTTGAGAGATTTTGAATAGCCACAGTCTCAGTCACCTCGAAAGTGATTTTATCAGGCCTCACCTCATACTTTTTCAACAACTCCTTTACAAGCACTGTCATTCGTCTATGGCTGAGCGTCCCACCGGATAGATTGATAAAACAATCAGGGCAATTATTTTTAAATTTCGCGAGTAATCGCATAACTTCCTCAATAACCCAGTAATCAATACGTTCTATCAAGTCATATCGTTCTGCGGCAGGAAGAAAAGCCCCGGGCGGGACCAGTTCTCCGTCGACACAATGCATCCTTACCAATATTTCTACAGCAACCATCAGTTTGTCATCACTCTTTATATCGACAATTGGTTGAGCGTAGAGAACCAGGCAACCTTCATCCAGCGCATTGTTGATGCGTGAAACCCATTGCATCTCTCCCAACTTATGCTTCGTCGTCTCGCTATCTTTTTCATACACAATGATACGATTACGGCCAGCGTCTTTTGCTGAATAACAAGCAGCATCTGCTGTGCTCATCAATTGGACAATATTCTCGCTATACATATTGACCGGAGAGACCCCGATGCTAAGACTGATTCTGAAAGTTTGATTTTCCCAGTAAAAAAGGTGCCCTTGTACCTCTTCTCGCAATGAATCTATTCGATCCATGGCCTGCGCCAGGGGACAATCAATCAATATCGCACTGAACTCGTCACCTCCTACCCGCGCAAGTACATCACTGCCTCTAAAGTGTTTGCGCATAAGGCGTGCCAATTGACGTAAAAGCTCATCGCCTGCAACGTGACCACAGGTATCATTGACCACTTTGAATTGATCCAAGTCCATAAAGCACAGGATATGTTCACGCCCTCGACTTCTGGCTGTTTCCAGTGCGTTCTCCAAATGGCTCTCGAACGCACTGCGATTCATCAAGCCCGTAAGACTGTCATGATTTGCTTGACGGTGAAGCTCTTCTTGCAGACGGTACTCACGTGTAATATCGCGTAGTACGATAACCACACCGTCAGCCTCAATATTTTGGTTATAGATGCGAGTCGCTGAAGCCTGAAACCGCAACGTTTCACCCTCTCCTACCAAGAGAGATAGCTGTTCGTTGACAACATGATTTGGTTTACTGGCACGACACTGCGCTATTAGGCTTTCAATAGCCCATTCCTCACCACCATCCAGCAGTTTTACCATTCTCGAAAAATCCTGACCAACTGCTTCCTTTTCATTAGTGCTGAACAACCTCATTGCCTTGTTATTCAGGTAAGTGATCACCCCATGCATATTGACGGTAATTACCCCATCTCCTATGGATGCCAGTGTAGTACGGGCCTGATTGCGCTCCTTGCGCAACGCTTTCTCAGCCCGTCGCTGAGCTGATATATCCTGAATATAGACATACACCTCACCTGTTACATCGATCATTTGATAATGTGCAAGCATATGCATCTCACCAATCACTTTTTCACCGAACACCTGGCGTTCTCCATTTGCAAGGCGTTCAAGGAAGGCTTTGTGATCATCCGCAAGCAGACCGACCGGGTCGGTTATGAGATGTTTATCCATCAATCTAGTGAGTGCAGGATTTTTAAAAGTTACTGTCCCGTTCAGATCAAAGGCAATAATAGGATTAGGATTTTCCCGTAGATATGCAGCGAGTTGGTGATTGCGGGTTTCCGTATCTCTGAGCTCTTCAACCATTAGCGAAAGAAGATTCGCCTCGTAGCGTCGTTTCAGAAAAAGATGGATCAAAAGTGCGAACAGCCCGCTAAGCAATAGAATCGCAAATGCAGTCATTAACCCCAGTTCAAATGTATGATGGTAGGCATCTTCAAGACTAATGGCCAATGTCAATTTCGCAAGACCACGGTAGGAGTAAGGAATACTCTGCTCGAGGATATAGCGACGTATAGACGGTTTAAAGGGACCATAACCAGCGATAATGAATCCATTACGAGATACCAGCTTTATCTCATCGATCTCAGTGTGCTTGGATGTCCATCGATCAAAAAGAGTGGAAAGAGCCACATAGTTGCCTTTTTGGAGCTCTGTCTCTGAAATCGACGCAATGATCTCCATTTGCCCCTTTGCCAGTCCCTCAATAAACCGCAGATGATGGTTAAATTCATGGCGTAAGGCAATCCCTGATACCAGTGTTAAAACCAGAAAAAACGTCATGGTGGACAAAACGCTCCATGCTAAGGTTGTTGCGTGCAAAACCTTGCTCATTTAACCACACCCCTAGCGCGTAATTTACTCATCATATCTCTGAGCTTTTTGTAATCACCATCCTTCACACTCACCAAGGCAGTTGCTGTTTTCTTGATAGGATAAAGTACTTGCTTACTTATAGAACTGCCCGCAGACAAGCTAAGTAAACACTGCTTAAGCGACCTAACCTTGTCTGGATCGGTACCGGGAGGGGCAATAAAAAGATGCTCTGATATCTCTGGTGTGGAGGCAATGGCAACAAGTCCTTTATGACGATATTTATCAAACACTGCTTCTTTTACAGACCCAGCATCGGCATCACCAGAAAGTACAGCCAGAGCAACATTGTCATGACTGTTATAAAAGTTATAACTTGCGAAATCTTCGACATCGATACCCGCTTCAAATAGTAACTGCCTAGGTACAAGGTGACTCATTGTGGAGGAGAAACTGCCGAAGGCGAAATGGCGCCCCTTGAGGTCCTTAAGGGTTCGTATGTCACTACCCTCCCTGGTAAAAATCGTTCCGGTAAATGTTGATTTTCCACCGATCTCCAATCTAGCCAACAGGTATGGAGCAACATTCCTATCCTTCAATTGCACCAGTGGTGCCGGACCGATATATGCCAGATCCATTCGCCCCTGGATAATCGCATTAAGGTGGGACTCATAGGATTCGCCTATCCGCACCTCGACGGCTTGCCCTATTCGTTGGCTCAGAAAATCCGCTAGCGGCGTGAACATCTTTCGGATTTCATCATGGGAACGATAAGGATGAATCCCAAGAATCAGTGAATCATTACTCAGGGCAGGTGTGGATATATAGCTCAGTAAAATGATGACGACTCGAACCGGTCGCCCGATACCTCGTTTACTCCATGGTTCCTTTTGCATGCTTTCCCTGATCCCGAACTCGGGGCGTTCTCTTTAGCTCAATCCTTATTCCTTAATACAGCCCATATAGAAGAAGATATATCCGTAATCCTAGTTCAATCTTGCGAATCCATTCATAATTAATCTGTGTCCAATCATGAACCCTGTCCCATTTGAAGTAATTGCTGCCGATTAAATAAAGCAAACAAGGATCTGCATTCTGATTCAGCCTATCGATTACCACTTAATGGTTATTGCATTGATTTTATTTTCATCGATAGTACCGCATCTAGCAACAATGATACTTTAGCAAATATAACCCTATTATTAGTGATATATAACGCTGAATAATTGTGGGATACAGACCCCGAAGATCATACCGTGATCATTGTTCTGATGCGGATTGCGA
>JASFJX010000381.1:0-4593 GCA_050119385.1 Candidatus Thiodiazotropha sp.
TATTCGTTGGATATCGCTGAGGAATACGGCCAGCGGTCCAGTCCCTATTCACTCGAGGGCAGTTTTGCCATGCAGGTGCCCTCGGGGCTGATAAAGTTCGATGAGTCGGTGACACTGCTTGCTCTGATACGGGATTCGGATAATGCCATCGCCCGTCATGAGATCCAAATAGAGGCCGAAGCGGACGAAATTAATCCGGAAGTCGCCATCACGCGTCCTTCACCGGGATACGGGCCAACAGAGAATTCCGATTTCACCCTGGGCTTTCGGGCATTCGACAATGTCAAGATAGACAGCCTGGAACTCTATACCGCTTATGGGGTGCGCCAGGATGATGGCACCTACGTGACAACGGATTTTGGCGCCCCTGTGCGCACCGTAACAGGCATTGCGGATCGGGATTATCTACCGGTCACAACGATCAATATCGATACCCCGGAATACCTGCAGTTGCTTCACGTCGATCCTCTCAACCAGATCATGCAACAACAGTTTCCGGAGCTAACGCTAACCGGCAATGAACTCTTCGATATCTGGGTGCGCGTGAACGCGCGGGATATCTCGGGCAATGCCCGCACCAAAGAGATCAGTTTTCCCATTCGAATCGATGAGCGGCCGGTTGTGGATATCCTTACCCCTGAGCCAGGCGCTACCGTTGTTGAGGCGACGCCGTTGATAATCAATGTCAACGCTTTCGATGATGTGGGTATAGACTCCCTGACACTGACCGCCTCCCATGCCGGCGGCGAAATCTATACCCTAACCCTGCGTCAGCCGCCCTACAGCTTCCAGGTCAATGTACCTGCTTTTGATCCGGACAATTCCGCAAACAACAAGCTGCAACTGCATGTGGAGGCCATCGACACCTATGGCGCCGCCTATGGCGACCTGGACAAACATGCTATCAGCGAAGATCTGGCCGTCACCATAATTCAGGATCAACCACCCACAGTGGGTATAGGTTTGCCGGTTGATAATTCCGAGGTTACTGAAGGTGACTACCTGCTGGTGCAGGTCAACGGCGTCGATGATGTCGGTTTGGATCGGGTCGTGTTGCAGGTCAACGGCCTGATAAGCGGTGATCGCAGTTTTACCGATACCGGCTTCCCCTATGAATTTCTTGTTGAGGTGCCCTACGGTCAGGCCGGTACCGACCTGCACCTGAGCGCCAGTGCGGTGGAGAGACGCTACAGCGGCGAGGCGCGCACGGCGACAACGCCGGCGCCGATAACGGTGCTGGTGAGAAAAGACGTGCAAGCGCCGGAGCTGATAGTGACTGAACCGCCGCTGCAAGGCGCCACGGTGGTGGAAAAACGTGCACTGAACTTTGTCGCCGAGGCGAGTGACGATGTGGCGGTTACCACGCTGCAGGCACAACTCTTCGCCAACGGAAATCTCGTCAGCCAGCTGATTTTCACCTCACCCCCCTATAGCGGAAGCTTACGTGTAGAGACCATCGAAGATTACGTGGGTGCCGATGCCGCAGTCGGTCTCACAGCATTACCTTTAGAGCTTACCGTTACCGCATTTGACGGTGCGGGTAACCCGGCTGTCGTGAACCGGCCGGTTACTCTGACACGCAACAGTCCACCAGAGGTGACAGCCATTCAGGTGTTGGATCAACGGGGTTTCAGCCTGGGCAACAATATCACGGAAGTGACCGAAGGACGCGGTATTGTCATTAATGTCGTTGCCACTGATCCTGAAGTGGGCGTGGGTTCGGTACGCCTGTTCCAATCGCTGACTGGGCAAGGAGAAGCTGCGGCGTTCCAGGAGATCAGCAACGATCAGACCGCCCCGTTCCAGACACATATTGATGTCCCGTTGGGCCATGCCGGCGAAACACTGAGCTTTCGTGCGGAAGCGACCGATATTGACGGTTATGTCTCGCCTTTGTCTTCGGTTCTCAACCTGACCATCCTCGAGGACCAGCCACCTACGGCAGAAATCGTCAAGCCGGACAATGACGAGTCCGTCACTATCGAGGGACAGGAGGTCGAAATCTTTGTGGAAGCCATTGACGATCTAGGCGTCGACGGCATCGACCGGGTGGTGTTCTATGTCAATGACGAGCCTTTGGAGACGGTATACAACTCCTACTCCCAGATCACGGGTTCCTATGCTCAGGAACACCTGTACCGGGCATTGATTGCGCCGCCGCAAGGGGCGAGCGGATTGGTTATTCAGGCCGAAGTGTTTGATGTGGTCGGCAACAGCACCCGTACGCAAGTGGTTCGCATCGGTAAGATCGAGGACACCGTGGCACCCGATGTGGACGTGCTGGAGCCGTTCGACGGTGAAATCCTCACCGCCAATGAGACGTTACGCGCGGTGGTCGCCGTTTCCGATATCGGCGTGGAATCGGAACGTTTCGTCACCATGGATTGGATTCGGGAGTATCAGCAGGCGGATGGCACCTGGAGCACGATCCATTCCGCAACCCGGCTACTGACCAGCGATGCCACTCGAGGCGCGGGCGATACCACACCTGTGAGTGATCCGGACAACCACTACTACATCTATTGGGATGACTTTCTCGATTCGAATCTGTTGATCAGGGAACAGGGACGCAATGAGCGGGTGCGTGTTGTGACCCGGGTGACGACGCCCAATCATATCGTTGAGTCCGAAACCATTCATGAAGTAGGGCTCCCCATCGCCGAGCGCCGCTTTCTGTTGCCCTACGCACCCGCGTCGGATGGCACGGTGTCCAACGGACTGAAGAACACGGCACGCAGTGTCTACTACACCTCGGTTGCTCAATATCAGGGGGAGAACCGTACCGGCGCACTGTTGGGAGCCTGGTCCAATGTGGATCCCATGCGGCTGGAACTCGGGCTGGGGAATCTTCTGCAAACGGAAATAGCCCCTGCCAACGAATTGCACACGGCGCCACGTACCGGCCTCTTCATTGCGGATGACACCAATGAGACTTTCCAGGGTGACGGCGAGCACTTCGTCTATTCAGACCTGCTTGCCGGGGCTTCGGAAATGTTCTCCGGTACCATAACCGAACTGCATGCCGATGCGAATTTTGTCATGGCGGCAAAAAGCGGGCAGCTACCGACGAATGTGGGTGATCCGGGTACTTTCTCCGAACGTCTTCAAGATGGGATAGAACAAGAATCTGAAACCGGTGGTGTCTATCTCGACAATTCAGGTGGTGAGTTACTGATCTTTACCACCCGAAACGGCGATGGTCAGTTCGGCCTGCCCTATCTGCTGATGGGGCGCGTGGATATGCCCTATGCGGATCTCTATGGGGTGGCGCGTAAAGACGATCTTGCCTTCGTCGCGAACGGTAACGGTGGGGTGCAGGTGATCGATATCAGCGATTTTTCCGCGCCCTACCATGTCGGTTTCATCAAGCCCAACGGGTTCGCCCGGGATGTGATCGTGCGCGGGCAATTCGCTTTCATCGCGGCCTCCCATGAAGGGGTGGTGGTTGCCGATATCGCGGATCCCGCCATGCCCATCGTCGCAACCCTGGATACCCTGGGAGTCGCCAACCGACTGCAAATGGAGGGGAGTACTCTCTACGTTACCGACATGGCCGGTGATGGCTTGGTGTCACAACTCAACATCATCAATGTCGCCGACCCCTACCATCCGGTGCTCTCGCGTACCGTGGATCTCTATCCGGCGCGCTCGGACCTGGTCGCCGACGGCAGCTATGATGTAGCCCTGGCAGGAAACCAAGCCTATGTCACGGTGCACTACTCGGACCAGGAGGACAGCCCGGCGCAATCCCTGGTGCAGATCATCGATCTGTCAGCCATGGACGACGCCAAATCGGATTACACCCTGCCTGTCATGATTCACCGCGACGCGAACCAGGATGACTTTGCCGCCCGCGGCATGGTATTGGCACGCGGCGCCATGCAGGTCGCCGGCGGCAAACAGGGCATAGACCGCATTGAACTGCCTGCTTTGGCGGTATTGCGCCACAGCCCGGAGACTGATGCCCGTGATGTCTCGACCGAGCTTGAAAGCGTCCGCATCGAGTTGTCGGCGGTGCTGAGTCCCTCCACCAAATTGACCGATTACATACATATCCTGCAGGGCGACCCCCAGATCGGGGTGGATGTGACCGATCAATTCAGCATCGATTTCGCCTTGCGTGACGGGGCGCCGGCCTACCGGTTCATTGAACTGACCCGCGATCCCGACACCAGATTACAGCCGGACGCCGAGTACCATGTGATTATCGATGCCGGTCTGGCACCGTTGACCGGCCTGCCGCTGGCGGGAAGCTATCGCTTTGGCTTTACCACATCGCCGGCCGGGGCTGCCGCCGACCCCGATATCGAAAATGTGACCCCCGACACGGGCGGCATTGATGGCGGTACCGAGATTGTTGTTCGCGGTACCAATTTCGGCGCCAATCCCCAACTCTTCCTTGGCGGGCAAGCCCTGGTGATCGACCGTATCGAAGCGCCTACGGAATCCGATCCCTTCGAGCGTATCTATGCCAGCACGACACCGAACTATGCCGGTCCCGCGGCGCTGGAGGTGGTGAATGACCAAGGGCTTGCCGACCGGGTGATCGGCGCCTTCACCTATGTCGACATTTTGCAAATCACCTTTATCAAT
>JASFJX010000382.1:0-4592 GCA_050119385.1 Candidatus Thiodiazotropha sp.
CCGAGTCCCCTTCCCCTACCAAATTCCCTCATCACGCTAATGTTAAAGAAAATAGATATTTTTATTCATTGAATTTAAATTCATTTCCTTAACCAACCCTCGTTAACCCAATACTTTTTCGGGCACTGATTCCATGATTACCCTTTCCCTTTGAATCCACTATTTCCATACAAATCAGTCCTGCAAATATTGAAATATTGGCGATCTGACTCCACTAAAGAAACCACCTAAACAGGCGCTATAAACGACATAATTACTATCAACATTACCTAACGACCAAACCCCGATGGATACGAATAACACAGACTTACGAAGGACAAGCAAGGCTTGGCAGTCAGCCCAATTTTCGAATGACTTCATCAACCGGATCGAGCAGCAGCGACTCGACAGTGAATGCCTACGACCACTCGACTTAAGACCCTATGTAACCGGGCCGTGCAAACGCTACTCCTACCGGGGAAGGTCCCTTTGGCTGAACTCAGAGGCACATCAGTTATTCCTTGAAGGGTTGAACAACAATACCGGTGTGTTCACAGTCGGTACTTATGAATCCATTCTCAGACATTTTTTTATCGATTTGGATAAACCGGTCCCTATTTCGGAGCTAGATGAGCAGCAGGAAAATTCCATTGCTAAGCCACACTCGGCTTCATTGATAGTAGCATCCACTGTATTCAAGTTAGATCGAGCAAGCAATGATCTGGCAATCGATCTCTCTTATTTTGAGAGACGTGTCTACGATCGCTTCAAGGAAACCTTAATCATAGGTTTGATCCGGAATGGACAGACCTACACGGCAGAGACCCGTGATATCTCCCAATCCGGTTTACAACTGCGCATTAACGCAACCATAGAGTTGAATGTGGATGACATTGTACAAATCGACGTGTCACCCTTAGTCGACCGCCAACTCGAACAACCTGAACTCGATTACCGTGTGGTCCGCATCCGTCACCTGTTGCATGATACGCTTCTCGGGCTGCAGTGTGTCGAGAAAGAAGCAAAAGACGGGCGTATGGTGATATCGGAGTATGTTGCCCTTGCATCCGAATCAGAATTCCTGGGGCAAGCAGACCCTGAGGATGCCTTGCTGACCGCTAAGGCTCAACTCGCGGAACGCTTTTACATGCACTCCACATCCATACTCCCGTTTTTTCTCTTTGCATCCAGGGAAAACCAATCACCTCTACGCATGATCTTTGGCAATCGTGCCAATCAACGCTTGCTAGATGTCTTTGAAAACGCACAGGGCAACTATGATTTCAGCTCCCTGGTCACACCGACACGTATTAAATTGCTTACACGGTTGGCGTTGCGGGACAGCAAAGCGGACACCTTGATCGCAGTCTACCGTACCAATAAACAGGCCGCACCCAAGGTCATAGCGGATCTCGAATGCAAAAATCATAAACACTGGTGCAGACTGCTGAACCGATATGCGAATCAACCTGGATTCAGGGTATTCAAATTGCTTGCCAGGCCAGCTCGCAGGCCTGTGGAGATGAGAATTGAGGACGCCCTGGAACCACTGAACAGTAATCATGACGATTTTGTCAGGAAATTGCTCAAGGAGGCAAAGAATTTAACAATTGTCGGCGCCCTGATCGATGTAACCAAACAGATTCTCACATCATTGCATGGCGGCAACAACCTCAATCAAAGCGCCCTGGAACTACCTGTAATCCGTCATGATGAAGAGAAACCCCATGCGCCTCCTCAGTTGATACCCATCCAATATATTCAGGAAAACCGAAGTGAAGAGCGATACATCGGGAAAATGAAGGTAAAAATCACTATTGCCGGACTAGACTACGAAGGTGTAACCCGTGATGTATCAGTCCATGGCTTGTCAGTGGAGCTAAAGGATCCTTATGTCGCGTTCATCAATCACCGTCAAGCAAAGATCACCTTTCCAACGCTGGAGGGCTATAGTTCCAGCCGCGCTCGTCACCAGGGCATCTATCGCAATGTGCCCGTGGAGATTGTGGGCGCATCCACCAATGGAGAGCAGATACTTCGCTTTAAGATCTGTGATGACGCCAAAGGTCATCAATTCGCCAATGCATTTTCAGCTTTACTGACAAGACAAAAATCAGGCCTATGCAAAGAAAACTCGCATATTCTAAACGCCGCCACATCGCGCCTCTATTCCTCGATCTTTATTGAAAGCTCTTCGACACTGCCGGCATTTATCTATCGCAGAGCTGATGGCGACTGGACTTTCAGGCTCGGCTTAAGCACCTCTCCCACTCCACTCATCGATTACTTCGAGGTAGCTGACGGTACCTTTGATTTCAGCGTGCTGACCTGTCAAAGCCACCTCCAGCGGATGATGAAGGAAGTGTCAAAAACCGGTTCATCTGAAATCATCCTCTATCTCAACAAAGTACGTCGAAACAATTCACCCACATTCGTGATCCATTCACTGGCGGATTTCGAGATAAGTGACGGAACGACTCGGGATGAATTCATACACCGAGCCATGGAACATGATTTTCGTTGTATCAAGATAATCATCAACCAAGCCAAGGTACCGCCTAGCGTTGAGATCGACCAGGCCGTTGCCCGACTGGCACAGCTATCGAATAGCAAATGCGAGCGTTTGAAGGCTGAATTCGATAACCTGATTGCCATCGGCGATGTAATCGATATGACCGGGTTGATCGCGGAAACCTGCTCCGAAGAACAAATCGTGAATCTTGCGGGATAGAATAGCTCATCGGCTTCGACAGATTTTTAACCAACTTCGGTTCATCCAGGCAGGACAGTCTCTATCAAGGCTGTCCCACCTGGACTTCTGGCGGGTGTACGAAACGAACCCAGAGACTCAATACACCTCGCATCACGATTCAGCACCCTATTCCCAAATTGCCACTACAAATGGCTAACCCCACCGCGCAGAATCATATTCTGTGCTTCCCATATAACTTCCAGTTCTTTGACAACACACTTATCAAGATAAAAATGAAAATCAAGCTTACAGATCCTCCACCTGATCGCTCTTGATTCTCATCATCATCTCCTTGGTACACCTCAGAAACTCCTATTTGTGAGCCCACTTCGGGATAAACGATTTGTTCATCAAGATTGCCGGATGTGACAACTAGTTCACTAAAGCTTCCATACCCATTGTTAATCCAAAGTCTCCGCTCATCATCGACCGTAGGGAAACTAAATGTTTCATAATCTTCTTTCTCTTCAAAATCTAAATCACCGTCACCATCATAATCTATCAATTCCAATGTGTCTGACTGATTTTCGATATACACTGTAGTTAAATTCAAGCTTGTATCAACATAAAGAACAAATGATCCTCTAGCACTTATCACAATTTCTGGATTTAAATCAGCATCCAAATCAGCAATATCGACACTTACTACATCTTTTTCCGCTAGCCCCGGAATTTCATAACTTTTAAGATGATTAAAGAGCCCGGTTTCATCATTAATAAAAAATGCAATCCCTTCTTTATGCACTACGACCAAATCATCATATCCATCTTTGTTAAGACCCATAGAAGCGATCTTTGAATTATACCTAGCCTTTGACTCAGAAACCGGCAGCTCATCAGTACCGTACAGATCGGTTATATCCAAATATTGACTTGATTCTGAAAAACCACCATTTCCATCATTTATTCTAATGACTATTCTCGATCCAAAAGCTGCAACAACATCCATAAATCCATCTAAATTTGCATCGATTCCCAGTACCTCTGTACCAATGCCATGAGAACTTTTAAACATTCCGTAATTTATGGCCCAGGTTTCATGTATATTGTATTCGTCTACGAACGCATCGCCATCCCGACTTAAGCTTATCGTCGAGTGTTCGTCAAATATTTTATACCTATCTTCAATACCATCATTATTGAAATCCGCCTTATACATACTAGAATCATATAAACGGGGCAGTCGCACAATAACACTTGCTGATGCTGCACTATGCATAGTGCTTATTGCTAGCAATATCAACACAATTAGCCATCTTTCCTTACACATTCTTATTACTCCAGATATCAGAACTCAACTACTACTTTTATTCCTTTAATTCACTTCAATGAACTGCCTAGCTAATATTTATGTGCTATTACATGGCGGCAATGGCCGCATAACCAGCATGCACCTCAGAGTTGAATCCGCGACCAAAGAAATACATGCCCCTCGTGCGAAATGTATTGGAAGAGTAACGGCAACACCCCTGCATATCAAGTAACAAATCAACTAGAATCAGATACTCACCGATAACGCCAGCTACCCAAACCAGATCGGATAGAGTGAGGGCCACGTAGCAAACAGCTGCTCCGAAGAACAAATCGTGAATCTTGCGGGATAGAATAGCTCAACGGCTTCGACAGATTTTTAACCAACTTCGGTTCATCCAGGCAGGACAGTCTCTAACAAGACTGTCCTGCCTGGCTTCTGGAATAGACTCTCTATCCCGATACAGCACCCGATTGCCACGACATAGAAAGGCCATTCCTAAAACTTATCCAAACGGCTTGTTAACCATGGCCAGGGTAATATTCTATTCATTCCTCATACTAACCAGGCCATAAGTATCCCGATACTCAGGGCTACCTATGGCCTGTT
>JASFJX010000383.1:0-4580 GCA_050119385.1 Candidatus Thiodiazotropha sp.
GTATTTCATTATTTACTTCCTGGATATCACCTTAAATAAACCTACTCTCAGCATTTCTTTGTCCGCACTCCAGACACTCATCGTGCATTTAACGAAATCACTAGATATAGATATTTTTTAAAAACACCTTTGAATATTGGCCTACCCAAAGCACGTTAGTTTTGACGTTCAGCCCTGCCGCATTAGATACCACAGACATAATAAGTAGACCGACCGCTAATAAAATATTTTTTACGAATACCATATTGAAAACCTCAAACTACCTGTCCGAAAAAATCAGTAAAAAAACCTTTACTGACTACATAGTGACGCATGCCCCCCCGGGCAGACGTTTCTTCATATCAATTATTACCCCTTAAGCAAGTGCTTTACTCCAGCACTCTCAGTTCCGCTAATCTGGCTTTCAGTTCATTGAGTTGTTGATTGAATTGTTGGCGCTTTGCGCTGTCCGCCGCAGCTTGGCTCGAGACCCCTTTCTCCTCGAACAGTTGATTGGTCTCTTCGATCAGTCTTTGTGACGCGGTGATGCGCGCTTCAAGCCGTGAGGCGCTGTCTGACTCGTTTTGGTTGGCCGCTTCGATGGCGCGACTGAGTTGCTGTGAAACTGCCGAGGGCTCGGTAGCGTCGCTACTCTTTGTACGACGCTGCGAGTGAGTGGATTGTACGGCGCTCGCTTTGACTGGCTTTTGAATATCGGGCGAGTTCGGCAGGACTTCTCCGTCCATAAAGATGCCGAGAGCGGTAAAAGTAACAGCAATGCTAAGGAGGACAAGAAGTGCGGGGGTTTTTATACCGGCTTTTTTTATCAAGCTTCAACTTCCTTACTGCAGCTGTTTTTAGTATCGGTAGTACAATAATATTAATTATCATATTAAATCAACAAAGCAGGTCGATCTTACTACTTTAGCTACTATTAAGCGCACTATTTGATTTGATATATCACACCTACATGGCGTAAACGCGTGTACCCATCCAGGAAAAAGGCATGTCAATATATATTGGGTCAACACAAATGCTTGACTCGTAATAAAACGCTTTACTCTTGAATATCCATGATATAAATACTCTGAATTTAAAAACGTAGCAATAGGCTATGAACAGGTGGCAAGAATAGTTAAGATACGTTTACTGCCAACGCATAAAATACGCTTTAGACTCACAAGCTAGTCGTTACATTTATCTTATGGAGAAGTTATGAAAAGAATTGCGATCGCATTTATAATTACATTCCTCACCACTACGGCAAACGCGGCTGTTTTTTGGACTGTAAAAGCCACCAAGGGAATTCTCACTACATCGGCAGGTACTGTAGCGATTAATATTGGAGATTATTCACCAACGGGCCCTAATCCTGCAGGGACTGAATGGGAAGACTGTAAAAATAATTGGATTTACATGCACAAAACAGCTGACGGTACGGCCATTGACGATAAGTATGTAGATAGAATGTTGTCTGTTGCCTTGGCTGCTTACAAAACTGATAGTAGAATTCGGGTTCAGATAGAAAGGGACGACACTGGTTATTGTTATACCGCACAAATATACGATCAAGGCTCTTAACCAATAAACCCCTAGCCATGACGGGAAGTCAGTAAAATACTTCCTGAATACCTATCATGATCAGTGATAGGATAGGATTCTCATATTTGAATTTGATTCTCGTTCCCACGGGAGAGCGCGGGAACGAGATAAACGATCAAGTAAAATTCACTAGAACCGTAAAAAGCGGTGCTCTCAAACTATTTTCGCTTTTATGTATTAGGACATTACAATGAAAATCGTTTCAAAAATTCTACCATTTGTATTTTTTCTGTCGCTATCACAAAGCGCATTAGCAGCCTGGAGTGGTAACCTGTATATTGACGTATTAAAGGTCCAGAGCAATGGCACCTACTTATCTCTTGATGGCTTTGAGAATAGCGATTCTTCAATAGCGTGCGGAAAAGACGCTTTTTTTCTTTCAAGCGAGGCCGATAATTATGAGGCGCGTACATCTTTTCTTTTGGCTGCATACATGGCTGGCAAGTCAATTAATGTCAGTTATTACGGATGCTCATCAGAACACGCAGAACTTATAAGACTTAGCTCTGTCAGTCTTCAGTAAATTACAATTTATCGAACAGAATTGAATGAACAAACCAGATTGACGAAAGCGAGAACCTGTGTCACTCCGCCAGCAGTTGTGACCTTGACTCCTTGGCTTTATCCACAATCCCATTCCGCGTCGCAGTTATCTCAGCCATGATAGAGAGGGCGATCTCGGAGGGCCGCTTACTGCCGATCGGTACGCCGGCAGGGCCGCGCACCCGTGCCAACTGCTGCGGCGTACAGCCCATTTTCAACATACGCTCATGTCGCTTTGCCGCGGAACGGACCGAGCCCAGGGCGCCGATGTAGAAGACATTGGTGCCAAGCGCTTCGAGCAGCGCCATGTCGTCCTGTTTCGGATCGTGGGCCAGGGTCACCACTGCGCTACGCGGTTTAGAGACCAGGGCACGTACCGCGTCATCGGGCATCTGCCGGATGTAGGTCACATCGGGTAGCGGATCGGGATCGGCAAAATCGTCTCTGGGATCACAAATGGTGACCCGGTAGTCGAGCATGCGCGCCATACCGGCCAGATATCGGGCCAACTGTCCATCCCCTATCAGTAGCAGCTGCCAGCCGGCGCCAAAGACCTTGAGCAGGCTCTCGTCCGATAGTGTCAACTCCGGATAGCCGGCGCCATCACTCAAGGTGATTTCACCTGAGTCGAGGGATACCCGGCGGGCAACCAGTTCGCCTCGATCTATTCGATTCAATAGCTGCTCGATTGAAGTGACCGAATCGAGATGCTCGACGGTGACCTGTAAACGCCCACCGCACGGGAGTCCGAGCCGCCCCGCCTCCTTACTGTCGACGCCGAACACCACAGAGGTG
Source organism: Candidatus Thiodiazotropha sp. (assembly GCA_050119385.1). Classification (GTDB taxonomy): domain Bacteria; phylum Pseudomonadota; class Gammaproteobacteria; order Chromatiales; family Chromatiaceae; genus Thiodiazotropha. The sequence continues at coordinate 2,920 of JASFJX010000383.1, forward strand.
GGATATGATTCGGACAGTTCATTCCTGCGATAGCGGTTGATCAACTCCTCCTCGACACAGCCACCGGAGACCGATCCGATAAAGCGGTCCTCGTCATTCATGGCCATCAAGGAACCAGGAGGGCGGGGGGAGGAGCCCCAGGTGTGGGTCACTGTCGCCAGGGCCACCCCTTTTCCTTCGCGCAACCAGTCGGCGGCCTTGGCCATGACGGCCCTGTCCTCCGCCTGTACCCGTTCACTTATGGGATCGATACTACTCATTATATGGGTCCTGTTAACTGCTTTAGTACAACTATCTATCAAGCCGGTCGAAGCGGCAGTTGGCGCAGACGCTGGCCTGTCGCTGCAAACACCGCATTGGCTACCGCCGGCGCGATCACCGGGGTGGCCGGTTCGCCAACACCGGTAGGCGCTTCGGTGGAGGGTAGGATATGGACCTCCACATCGGGCATCTGGTCGATACGAAGGGTCAGGTAGTCGTGGTAATTGGACTGCTCGACTCGTCCGTCCTTGAAGGTCAATTCACTGGCCAGGGTGGCGGCCAAACCAAAGCCCATACCGCCCTGCATCTGCGCCTCGATGACATCGGGATTGACCGCTACGCCGCAATCCACCGCAATGACCACCCGGTCTACATAGATTACACCGCGACGTACTGTAACTTCCGCCACCTGGGCGACATAGGAGTTGAAGGATTCGTGTACCGCCACACCCCGGCCACGGTCGCGGCCCAGAGGCTCATTCCAACCGGCCTTCTCCACGGCCAGGTTCAATACCCCAAGGTGACGCGGATGTCCCGCCAGGAGCTCACGCCGAAAGGCCACCGGGTCCTTGCCCGCCTCTGCCGCGAGTTCATCCAGGAAGCACTCCACCGCAAAGGCGGTATGGGTGGAGCCCACCGAACGCCACCAGAGTACCGGTACCGGGAGTCGGGGGGAGTGCAGGTCGATATGAATATGTTTCAAGGCGTATGGCAGGTTCGCGGCGCCCTCCACCGAGGTGTTATCGATACCGTCCTTGACCATGACCGATTCGAAGGGGGTACCCGCCACGATCGACTGTCCCACGATACGCTGCTGCCAGACCAGAGGCCGGTTTTCGCCATCCAGCCCCGCCTTGAGCTTATGCAGATAGAGTGGCCGATAGTAACCGCCACGCATATCGTCCTCCCGGCTCCAGATCAGTTTTACCGGGGTACCCGGCGGCATCATTTTGGCGATACGCACCGCTTCCAGGACATAGTCTGCTTTAGGGTTGGCCCGGCGACCAAAGGATCCGCCTGCGTAGAGCATGTTGATACGCACTTGTTCCGGCTGCAGACCCAGTTCAGCGGCCACAGCCATCTGGTCCCCGGTGTTCATCTGTTCGCCGTTCCAGATCTCACACCCCAAGGCATCGATGCGCACTACGCAATCCATCGGTTCCATCGCCGCATGGGCCAGAAAAGGAACAGTGTATTCCGCCTCGATAACCTTTGCCGCCTGTGCCATCGCGGCCTCACTATCTCCCTCATTACGGGCAACCAAACCGGGTTGTTTCGACAGTTCCCGGTATTGCTCGAGTATCTGATTCGAACTCAAGTTGAACGCCTGACTCTCATCCCATTCTATCTGCAGCGCATCCCGGCCCTGCTTGGCAGACCAGAAATCATCCCCCAGGACC
>JASFJX010000384.1:0-4577 GCA_050119385.1 Candidatus Thiodiazotropha sp.
AAGGAGAAAGGCTTCGAAGCGGTGTTGACAAAAACGCGTTGGTTGTTGCTCAAGCGACCGGAAAATCTGACGGACAAACAGGAAACCAAATTGGCGGATCTTTTGCACTACAATCTGAGGTCGATCAGAAGTTATCTACTGAAAGAAGAGTTTCAACTTTTCTGGCAATACACGTCGCCTTATTGGGCGGGAGAGTTTTTGGACAAGTGGTGCACCAAGACCATGCGTTCGAAGATTGAGCCCATGAAAAAAGTGGCCAAGATGCTGAGGCGGCACCGGCCTCTTATGCTGAATTGGTTTCGGGCTAAAAAGCAGTTTTCCAGCGGTATTGTTGAGGGCTTTAACACCAAGGCAAAACTGACTACCAGAAAAGCATATGGTTTTCGGACTTATCATGCGGCTGAAGTTGCTTTGTATCATGCACTTGGCGCTTTACCTGTTCCGAAAACTACCCATGAATTTTTCTGACGAGGCATAAATTGTTTGTTTGCTTAATAATTAGCACCGCTTATAACCTAAAACCTTACAACTTCCACGCCTGCACTAACTTCAGCATTTAACCTTATTCCGCTGAAGCCATAACCTGTGTTTGCATATGTATATCCATTGCTATTCACTCTATTGGCAGTCATACCAGCGCCTGCTGTCGCATTTGCATATAATCCGACTATCCCAACAGATGCGTTTGCATAAAATCCATCCGTTCCCTGCCGTTGGCAAGAATAATCCTCGTACCCAGGGCTCCTACCATTCGGATCGAAGCTAAATCCACCTCCAAATCCAAGCCCAAATCTAAAACTCCCAAAAAAACCAGCACCAGGATCATAGCCAAGCCCTATAGTGGCTCCTCCATAATAGTAACCACCAAAGGTAGCAGTCCAAAGCCCTTGCGTATCGATATACAGTATAGCGAACGAATAAGGAGCGAATAAGGACAGCCATAAACCTGCTAAACTTACGAAATTTAGTCCATGATGTATACAGCACTGGAATATTCATGTTGGTAGCTCTGCTTAGTACCACCTGCTTGGCACTGATCGTTCTGTCGATAATCCAGCAGCGCAAGCTCCGGGCGCTGCGACAAGGGGAAGAGACATTTCGCACCCTGATAGAGAACAGCCCAGATCTGATATTTCGCTATGATCGCCAAGGCCGCTGCCTCTACGTCAACCCGGCCGTTGCCAGGGTTTTCGGCAAGTCGGTGGAAGAAATGGTCGGCAAGTCACCTGCCGATAGCCCAATCCTATATTCCGCACAGAACCGTGAATTCGTTGATGGCATACGCCAAGTGTTCGAGACCGGTGAAACGCGTCAAATAGAAATCGTCTTCGCAGCGCAGGAGGGCCAGCCCCACAATTATATCGCGCTGCTGATACCCGAGCGCGATGCTGAAGGGCAGGTAAATACCGTGCTGGCCCATAGTCGTGATATCACCGCCGTCCACGATGCAGAGCGGCTGGTATCGAGCTTCGTCGCTCAGCTCCCCGGCTTTGTTTTCAAATTCCGCATGTCGGCCGATGGCGATATGTGTTACCCATATGCCAGCCCCCGCATCGAGGAGTTCTTCGGCCTCCGCCCCGAGGACGTCGCGGACAGCGCTGCTCCGCTTCATGCCATGACCCATCCTAACGACGCCCCTCGCGTTCTCCGGGCCATCCTCAAGTCGGCGCGCACACTGTCTCGTTCACAGGTGGAATATCGACTGCTGCGGCCTGGATATCCTGAGCGCTGGATGGAGGTTATCGCGAATCCTGAACAAGAAATCGATGGCGGCGTTCTCTGGTACGGTTTCTTCCTCGACATTACCGAGCGCAAACGCCTGCAAGATGAGCTGGCCACTTCACATAACTTTTTGGACCGCATTATCGATGCCGTCGCTGACCCGATCTTTGTCAAGGACCGCCAACATCGCTGGATACACCTCAACGAAGCCTCTTGTTGCCTGTTCGGCGGCACCCGAGAAGAACTCATAGGCAAATCCGATTTCGACTTCTTTCCCGAGCATGAGGCTAGCTCCTTCTGGGAAGGCGATGAAGTTGTTTTCACGAGTGGCGAGGAGTTTGCGTCGGAGGACCAAATCACCAATAAACAGGGAGAGAAGCGATACATCTTTACCCGTAAGACAGCATTTATCGACCCCCATGGAAGACCGATCCTCGTCGGGGTGATTTCCGATATCACCGAGCGTAAACGCCTGCAAAACGAACTAGCCGAATCGCAAAACTTCCTGGAACGCATCATCAATGCCACCATCGACCCAATCGTTGTCAAGGATCGCCAACATCGCTGGATACTCGTCAACGATGCTTTCTGTCAACTCCTCGGTAGTACGCCGGAGAAACTCATCGGCAAATCTGATTTCGAGTTCCTTCCCGAAGACGAAGCTCGCTTACTCTGGGAAGGCGACGAACTTGTTTTCACGAAGAGAAAGGAGTTAGCGAGGGAAGAAGAAATCACAACTAAGGGAGGAGAGAAGCGATGCATCTTTACCCGCAAGAGATTATTCTACGATGTCCATGGCAAGCCGAACCTTACCGCCGTCATGTGCGACATCTCCGAACGCAAGCGCATGGAATTGCAGCTGGCTGCCCGCGAGCGCGAGTTGCGTAGTCTTATGAATAACATTCCCGCCAACATCATCCGCTTTACGCCGGACGCTCACACCATCTATGCGAATTCGTCGGTGGAACGTCTCGTAGGCTTACCCTCAGATGACTGGTTGGGCAAAACCCCGATGGAGGTCTTTCCAGACGGGCGTTACAGCGCATTCGAGCGGCGAGTTCTTGCCACCGCCGCCAGCGGAGGCAGCGACGAAATGGAATTGGTCGTACCCATTCCGAACGGTGACGTGGAGCATCACTTGATCCATTTTGTCGCCGAATACGACGAGAAAGGCACGGTCAACAGCGTATTGATAATCGGTACTGACATCACCGAACGCAAGCGAGCCGAGCTGGCACTTTCCGCCCGTAAACGCGAGTTAAGTACACTCATGGAGAACATCCCCGACAACGTCGTCCGCTTTACGCCGGACACCCGTTATCTGTACTTGAATCCGGAGACGGAGCGCAGCATCGGCAAGCGTTATGAATACCTCCAGGGTAAGACGATAATGGAGTGTTTTCCAGATGGGCGCTACGCAGAGATCGAACGGCGAGTGATCGCCACAGCCGCCAGTGGCAACTACGACGAAATGGAAATGGCGGTGCCAGTGGTGGACGGTGAAGTGGAGTATCACCTGATCCGCTTTATCCCTGAACTCAACGAGAAAGGCGCGGTCGTTAGCGTGCTGCTAATCGGTACCGACTTCACCGAGCGCAAGCACGCAGAGGAAAAGCTGCGGCTGGCCGCCAGTGTCTTCACCAGCACCAATGAGGGTATTATCGTAACCGATGTCGACAATCGGATCATCGACGTCAATGCTGCATTTTCCCGAATCACCGGCTATACGCGAGAGGAGGTGATCGGCAAGAATCCTAACCTGTTAAGCTCCCAACGCCAGGCTCCGGAGTTCTATGCCAAACTGTGGCGAACCCTGGAGCAAACAGGCCATTGGGTGGGCGAAATATGGAATCGGCGCAAGAACGGCGAGGTGTATGCCGAATGGCTGACGATCTCCGTCGTGAAAGACGAACAGGGCAAGCTTAGCCATTACGTTGGTGTGTTTTCCGACATCACGCTGATCAAGGAACATGAGCAGCAGCTCCAGCGCATTGCCCACCACGATAACCTGACAGGCCTGCCCAACCGTTTACTGTTCATGGATCGGCTAAAGCAGGCAGTAGCCCAGGTGCGGCGCACCGGAAACCTCCTCGCTGTCTGCTATGCTGATCTCGATGGCTTCAAGCCAGTGAACGACCACTTTGGGCATGAAGCCGGGGATGCTGTACTTATCATGATCGGTAGACGGATTCGGGAATGCGTGCGCGCTGTCGATACCGCAGGGCGGATCGGCGGCGACGAATTCGTGATTTTGCTGCAGAACCTTGAAAACGATCAGGAATGTACGATGATACTGAAACGGCTTCTCGACGCAATTTCACAGCCAATACAGCTCGATGGGCATTCAGTTTCGGTCACTGCGAGCCTTGGCATTGCATTATTTCTGCAAGATGACGCCGATGCCAATCCGGACACGTTGCTCCGGCATGCCGATCAGGCAATGTACCTGGCCAAGCAAAGCGGCAAGAACGTCTATCGCTTCTTCGACCCACGCCATTAAACAGACATTATTAAACAGTAAGCATCCGGCCCGTATTCAAGGTTTTTAGAGTGGGTGTCTGGGTTACCGCACTGGCATCCATGCAGGTGAAGATAGCGAAATCCAACTCATGCGGTTTTGCTTTATCAAGGCTGTGTTTTATGAAGATTGCACGGCTTTATATGCAGTCGCCAGCGCTATTCCAGCCCCACTGCGCTGCCTGATCCAATCCTGGTTGGCGAGGACAATACCGCTGGCATAGAGTCGTGGATCGATAATCCGCTGATTCAGGTCGACCACCTGGAAATTATTATTAACCCGTACGCCGGCACGGTTGACGGCATGGCCGCTGGGATCGAAGTAGGCTTCCTGGAAC
>JASFJX010000385.1:0-4573 GCA_050119385.1 Candidatus Thiodiazotropha sp.
CCAAATCAGTTTACTATCTGAAAATGAGTATGTTCGTTTTTCCTCAAGGGGGCGATCAATCGAATAGCCGGGTGAGCGCCGGGGCAAGAATCTAGCGGTCGCTAACTGTTGCGTCTTGAGTTTTTTTATTCAAGCAACATCATCCATAGCGGGAGGGAAATAGGTTTTTGCGATACTGTCGTGCAACAAACCAAGCATGATCTGCATCTCGTCGATGAAGTTATGCAGTATCTGGTTGTCCATCTTCTCCAGCGGCATGGTCTCGATCTCCTTCTCGATCTTTCTCAGTACATTGATGGGAGCAGGATTCTTTGGCAATCGTGACAGGTTGAAGGAGATATTCTCCAGACAGTAGCTGAGGGAGCGTGGGAAGCTAGGGATCTGGAAGAGGAACTTGAGTACGTCATAGCGCCGGATGCGTACCTGCATCTGTTGACGGTACATCTGGTAGGCGCTGAGGGATTTGAGCATGCTCATCCAGAGGATATCTTCAAAGGGTCTCAGTTCCGGGGCATCGGCGGGGATCGGATTTTCCGAGCGTACGTCGATGATGCGGGTGGTCATGTCGGCACGCTCCAGTTTGCGCCCCAGATTGAGAAAGTGGTAAGCGGTGTCGTGGCTCATGGAGCCCGCCAGCAGGCCGGTGAGGAGTTGTGAGCCGGCAATGATTTCCTGTAGATAATGCTGCCTGCCCTGACGTGAAAAGCTGCCCTGTTTGTTATCCACCGCGCTTTGATAGTAGCTGTTGATCGCTTCCCAGGCCTCGCGGGGCAGGATCTCGCGAATGGTGCGGGCACTCTCCCGCAACATTGAAAGGGTGCTGATGATGGAGCTGGAATGGCTCTCGTCGGAGATCAGGAAGTTGGCCACCCGTCGCTCGGTGAACTCCGGATGGCGTTCCTCGTAGGCGTCATCGCAGCCGAGCAGGCTGATCAAGGCGTCCCAACCCGGCGCCACCCGGGGCGGCAGGTCGAGCATCAGATTGGTGTTGACGGTAACCAGGCGTGCGGTGTTTTCGGCCCGTTCCTGATAACGGCCGATCCAGTAGATGGTTTCTGCGACGCGGGAAAGCATATGCCTCTCTCCTCATTCTTTATCTATTTTCAACTCTCTACGATCCAGGTGTCCTTGCTGCCGCCTCCCTGGGAGGAGTTGACCACCAGGGAACCCTTGCGCAGCGCCACCCGGGTCAGGCCGCCTGTGGTGACCTCCATCTGTTTACCGCTGAGGATGAAGGGGCGCAGGTCCACATGGCGCGGTTCCAACAGGCCCCTGGCGATGGTGGGTACGGTGGAGATGCCGAGGGTGGGTTGGGCGATGTAGTTGCGTGGCTTGGCCCGGATCAGTCGGACGAATTCGTCCCGTTCCGCCTTGGTGGAGGCGGGGCCGATCAGCATGCCATACCCCCCCGACTCGTTGGCGGGCTTGACCACCAGTTCTCTTAGATGCTCCAGTACGTAGTCCAGCGACGCCTTGTCCATGCAGCGCCAGGTTGGCACATTGGGTACGATAGGATCCTGGTCCAGGTAGTAGCGGATGATATCCGGTACGAAGGAGTAGACCACCTTGTCGTCGGCCACGCCGGCCCCCGGGGCGTTGGCCAGGGCTACCTTGCCCGCTTTCCAGGCCCGCAGCAGGCCGGGCACGCCGAGTAAGGAGTCGGGATCGAAGGCCTCGGGATCGAGGAACAGGTCATCGATGCGGCGATAGATGACGTCGACCCGGGAGAGTCCTTCGATGTTGCGCATATAGACACAGTTGTCGTCTTCCACCACCAGGTCACGACCCTCCACCAGCTCGCAGCCCATCTGCTGCGCCAGGTAGGCATGCTCGAAATAGGCCGAGTTGTAGATGCCGGGTGTCAATACCACGATCTCCGGGTTGTCGCCGGGACGTGGCGAGAGGGCGGCCAGGGTGTCGAACAGTTCGGAGGGGTAGTCATCCACCGGCAGCGGGCTGTAGGTCTCGAACAGCTCGGGGAAAACCCGCTTGGTCACCAGGCGGTTCTCCAGCATATAGGAGACGCCTGAGGGAACCCGCAGGTTGTCTTCCAGCACATACATGGTGCCGTCGTGGTCGCGCACCAGGTCGCTGCCGCAGATGTGGGCCCAGATACCCAGCGGTGGGTCGATGCCCACGCACTGCTCGCGAAAGTTGACCGACTCGGCCAGGATCGCGGCGGGGAAGACCTTATCCTTGATGATTCTCTGCTTGTGGTAGATATCGTCGATGAAGAGGTTGAGGGCCTGCACCCGCTGCATCAAGCCCTCCTCGATACGGTCCCACTCCTTTTTCTGAATCAGGCGAGGAACGATGTCGAAGGGCCAGGCGCGATCGATAGAGCCCTCTTCTTCTGTGTAGACCCGGAAGGTAATGCCCATCTGCTTGATTGCCAGTTCGGCACCGAGTTGACGCGCCTCCAGTTCTCCCTCGTCGAGCTTGCGCAGGTAGGCGATCAGCTTGCGCGCATAACCGCGGGCGTTGCCTTTGGGGGTGATGAGCTCATCGAAAAAGTCCTGCTTCTCGAACGCCTCCCAGTTGATGCTCATGTTGAGCCCCCTTCACGTGACGTCATGCGTAGATCCAGGGTCCAGGGGAAGTCGGGATTGGGTGGCTCCTCGGTCAATACCAGGCGCCCGCCGGTGTGGCCATGCTCGACAAAGCGGGCCAGACGCCGGGCCTCCGCCTCGTTAGCGTTGACAGGGAAAGTCTCGTAGTGGCGCCCGCCGGGGTGGGCGACGTGGTAGGTGCAGCCGCCCAGGGAGCGCTCATTCCAGGTGTCGACCACATCGAAGACCAGGGGCGAGTGAGTGCCGATGGTGGGGTGTAGGCCGGAAGGTGGTTGCCACGCCTTGAAACGGACCCCCGCAACAAACTCGCCACGGGTCCCGGTATTGCGCAGCGGCACCCGGCGGCCGTTGCAAGCGATGGCGTGACGACCCGGTGTCAGGCCGTTTGCCTTGACCTGCAGTCGCTCAACCGAGGAGTCGACGAAGCGTGCTGTACCTTGAGCGGTCACCTCTTCACCGAGTACGTTCCAGGGTTCGATGGCGAAGCGTAGTTCGAGTTCCAGGTCATCCACGTTGAGGGAGCCGTAGCGGGGGAAGCGGAATTCGACGAAGGGGGCGAACCAATCCATCTCGAAGCCGTAGCCGCTGTGTTGCAGATCATCCACAACATCGGCCAGATCTCGCTCCACATAGTGGGGCAGCATAAAGCGATCGTGCAGTTCAGTGCCCCAACGTACCGGATCCTGCTCATAGGGGTGGTCCCAGAAGCGTGCGATCAGGGCCCGCAGCAACAGCATCTGCAGGCTGCTCATGCGGGCGTGGGGAGGCATCTCGAATCCGCGGAACTCCACCAGGCCATGACGTCCCGCGGGGCTATCCGGCGAGTAGAGTTTGTCGATGCAGAACTCCGAACGATGGGTGTTGCCGGTCAGGTCGACCAGTAAATGGCGCAGAACACGGTCCACGATCCATGGCGCGACGGTCTCGCCCGGTGGCAATTCCTTGAATGCGATATCGAGCTCGTAGAGGGAATCGTCCCGCGCCTCGTCGACTCGAGGGGCCTGGGAGGTGGGGCCGATAAAGAGTCCGGAGAAGAGGTAGGAGAGGGCCGGGTGGTTCTGCCAATAGGTAAGCAGGCTACGCAACAGGTGGGGGCGGCGCAGGATCGGACTATCGGCCGGATTCGCCGCTCCGATGGTGACGTGGTTGCCGCCGCCAGTACCCGAATGGCGCCCGTCGAGCATAAATTTCTCGGTACCGAGTCGCGACTGGCGGGCCTCCTTGTAGAGGGTTTCTGTGCGTGAGACCAGTTCGCGCCAATTCTCGCTGGGATGGATGTTGACCTCGATGACACCCGGGTCGGGGGTTATCTGCATCCTTTGCAGCCGTGGGTCGTGGGGTGGCTCATAACCCTCCATCACTACCGGCAGACCGGTGTCGAGGGCGGCGGCTTCGATGGCGTTGACCAGATCGAGATAGTGTTCCAGTTCAGTCAGGGGGGGTAGGAAAATGTGTAGATGGCCCCCTCGAGGCTCCACGCAAAGGGCGGTACGGATAAGGGTGTCTTTGGCCTTGTCTCGATCGTCGGCCGCCAGAGGAGGTCTCGGTAGGGGTGAAGGCTCACCGCTGCGAACCATGCGTAGCCGGTCGCGAATCTCCGGCAACTGGTTGCGGCTGTCGAAGGGATCCTTTGGCAGCACGGTTTGGCGCTCCGTGGCTTTCTCCCAGACCAGGGAGTCGAGAGGGAGGCGGTAACCCATCGGGGAGTCGCCTGGTAACAGAAACATGTTGTTACGGCGAAAGCGCCAGCGGCTGGATATCCAGCCCTCATCGCTGTAGTTCCAGGCAATCGGCAGGGCGTAACCGATAATGGTGTCGAGGCCCTGCTCAAATACCTTGCGCAGGCGCGCCCGCTCCAGCGGATCTTTCAGTCGATTGTCTAAGGCATCCAGATTTTCCGGTAGGGTGCCCTCTTTCCAGAGGTAGTAGAGGTTGTCCTCGAAGCCGGGCGTGGTATAGCGAGTATCTATGCCGAGATGGTTGGCGATACGGTCGATGAGACG
>JASFJX010000386.1:0-4558 GCA_050119385.1 Candidatus Thiodiazotropha sp.
TGTTTGCGGTAAGGATCACGATGGGGATGGATTTATTGATACCATTATTTTTGCGTACATGATTGATGATATCGATACCTGTCATGGCAGGCATTTGCATATCTAATATTGCCAGGTCGAGGTGCTCTGTCTGCAGTTGATCGAGTGCACTTTCACCATTTTCGTGCATCGTTACTCGATAGCCCGCGCGATTGAGAATCTCATTAATCAGATAACGATTGATGTCGCTGTCTTCAGCTACAAGCAGGTGTAAATTGTTATCGTTGGGTGGTCTGCTATCTGTAGATGTGTAACTCGATTCAGTCGATGTTTTTAGACAGTTGACATAATTGATGGCGTTATAAAGTTGTTTTGGATCATTGATTTCGTCTACAACGATAGCAGCATTGTGGACAGTAAAAAGCTCCCCCATCGAGTGCTGGTCGTCGCGGACCAGAATGGTAGAATGACTTAGAATTGGATTGACTAGCAGTTGATAATAGTCGTCTAATGCGTCATACGCTAAGTAGTACTCATCGAATATGACAATTGATTTAGGTGCTTTGCTGTCGTGTGCGGTTATAAACTCAACGATGTCACTTTGCTCATGCAGCACAGTGTATGCTTTTATTTTTTTAGAAAGAAGAGCTTCCACTGTTTCGGAAAATTCGACACTATTGGTGACTATTACCACGTTGAGCTTCTCACTTGGTTCAGTATCCCGATCCTCGGTGGCTTCCTGCAAAGGCAAATCAAAGATAAACCTACTGCCATAGCCGGGTTGGCTCTCGACGTGTAATTTTCCCTGCATCAGTTTGACAAGGTCATGAGCAATCGCCATGCCCAGTCCAGTGCCGCCAGTCAGTCTTGCGTCTGAGTCATCGAGTTGTGTGAATCTGTCAAATATTACGGCTTGCTGGTTTTGGCTGATTCCGATTCCGGTATCGGAGACTTCGAAACGAATAATGACTTTGGAGTCATGTTCAGATAGTTTTCTCAGTTTTAGTTTTATCTCTCCTGTATCGGTGAATCTGATTGCGTTACTGACTAAATTCAAAAGCACTTGTTGCAATCGGGTCTGATCGCCGAATACATGACTGGGAACGCTTGCAGAGATATCTATGTTGAACTTTAATGACTTTGCGTGGGCGCTTGCTATATAGGTATTGCGGATAAAAGAAATTAGTGCATGCAGGTTAAATGGCTTGTTGTTGATGCTTAGATAACCAGCTTCAATCTTCGAGATATCCAATATGTCATTGAGGATTGACAATAGATGTTTGGAGGCGCTTTCAATAATTGAAATGTTTTTCTTCGTCTTCGTGGAGTGAGGTTGGTTTAACATCAATTCACTGACTCCAATGATGCCTGTCAAAGGAGTGCGAATTTCGTGGCTCATATTTGCAATGAATTGAGACTTGATCTCATTAGCGATCTGAGCCTGCTGTTTAGCGACCAGGAGATTTCTCAATAGGTAGGCAACGAATAGCGGAATCACGATATTGGTTACCAGCAAACTGTAACTCAGGAACCTAAGGTTAAGCCAGAACTCGGCGGTTTCGATTGCTACCAAAAAACCTAAGTTGGATAGTGCTGTTGCCGCATACAGGTAGGGCAGGCCAAATCTAACCCCATAACCTACTGTAATTAGCAGCATGATGGCGAATAGGGGGGTGCCGTATTCACCCATGGTATAGAGGCCATAAAAAACAATAGCATTGTCAGCGAGCAGGGTAGACAGTCGCCTTAGCTTTGAGGAGAAGGGCCAAGGGATGAAACTGAGCAGGATGGCGATGGAAAAGAGGGTATAGCCAACAGATGCATATAGTTGAAATGGGCCAACACTACCTGAGGATAGAGATGATTTCAGAACAAAAACATAGGCCGTGAAAAGCGTGATAAAGATAAGCCTGACGATACCTTGATGGAATTCCTGCCGAGTATCAGAATCTAATTGAAAATTATATTTTGAGCTACGCATTGCAAACTAATGTGGGTGAGTTAAGGTTGGTTGCTCTAAGTGGAATCCAATACGGCTGTATCATACCGCCCGTATGGGGGAGTCAAGCTTACTGATAACGCATTTCAAGCATCCATAACATGTTTAATATAATTATATGTAAAAAGTATACCATCCCTCTCAATCTCTCTAGTTTAATTGATGTTTTACATGAGTGGCAGAATTAAGTTACTCTAAATTGCAAACCGGGATGAAATATCTAATCGCATTTTTTACTATGAGTACAACAACATACGACCATTACCCTAATTACTGAGTGAGTAATTTCAGGCTCACTCTGCTAGCAGGCTCACAGTGGTCTATCTGTATGAAATCAAGAAGTTAGAGCCTTCAAATATGTGCTGGCGACCGGGTGAAATATTCGGGCTAGCCCGAATGTTTCATCCGGGAACGCGATGATCGGGCCATGAGCAGGATTGGCCATACACCACTCCTAGCCGCAAGCAATGTGGCCTAAGGGTTGGGAAGTAAACGAATTAGTTTTCCATTATCCGCATCGGTCAATAGATAGATAAAGCCATCGGAGCCCTGCCGTACATCGCGGATTCTGCCAAAAGTTCCGGTCAGTAGTCGCTCTTCATGAGTTACCTTTTCACCATCGAGCTCAAGTCTTACGAGTTGCTGAAATTTGAGTGAACCGACAAACAGATTACCCTTCCAGTTGTTGAATTTATCACCTGAATAGAAGGCCATGCCTGAGGGGGCGATGGAGGGAATCCAGTAGTGGATAGGTTGGACCATACCTGTCTTCTTTGTGCCTTCACCGATTTTTGTTCCGCTAACGTAATTTACACCGTAGGTGATGACTGGCCAGCCGTGATTGGCTCCGGGAGCGGGTATGTTTATTTCATCGCCGCCTTGGGGGCCATGCTCGTGTGTCCACAATTTGCCGGTCTGGGGGTGTAGGGCCGCTCCCTGAATATTTCTATGTCCATAGCTGAATATCTCCTTCAACGCATCACTCTTTTCAAAGAATGGATTCTCTGGCGGTATGCTTCCATCGTCGTTGAGTCGTATTACAGAACCCGCATGATCATTGAGGTCCTGGGCCCGCGGGCGATCGCCGCGATCGCCAAGGGTGATGTAAAGGTATCCTTGATGATCGAATACCAAGCGGGATCCGAAGTGGCGACGGGATGTGGTTTTTTTTCTCATACGGAAGATTGTTTGGACCTGCTCAAGATGACGGCCCTCGAGTCTGCCACGCGCCACGGTTGTTCCATAGGTCCTTCCATCCGATTCGGTATAGGAAAAGTAGATCCAATGGTTGTTTTTGAATTTAGGGTGCAGGACAACATCCAGCAATCCCCCCTGACCATGTTCTTTGATTCTGGGAAGCCCCACTATTGGCTCTGCCTCCAGTTCACCTTGAGTGTTGACGAGGCGAAGGGTTCCGCGCCGTTCACTGATCAGCATGCCGCCATCGGGGAGAAAAGCGACAGACCAGGGGTGGCTAAGACCCTCGGCGACAATCTCGTAGCCAATGCTGTGCTTTTGCGTTGCGATGGATGCAGCCGAGACAATGCTCGACAGTGGCAACAGTAGTACTGCAAGGATGATTGTGATTTTGTGGTAGCCTCTCATTGTGATCCTCAATAGTAGGTGTTTTGTAAAGATCCCATGGCCCTGAAAATATCCAAGCATATAGCCATTCCTGATAGTGAGATTGTCATAAGCGCGGTACGTTCACAAGGTGCTGGCGGGCAACATGTCAACAAAGTGGCATCTGCCGTACATTTGCGTTTTGATATCTCTAACTCTTCCTTACCCGAGTTATACCGTTGCAGGTTACTGAAACTAAATGATAAGCGAATCAATAAAGATGGAATCGTCATCATCAAAGCACAGCGATATAGAGATCAGGATAGGAATCGCCAGGATGCCTTACAGCGGCTGCAACGCTTGATAAGGCAAGTCTTGACAATACCCAAGAAGCGCATTCCAACTAAACCGACAAAAGCGTCGAATAGGCGCAGACTGGATGATAAAGCGAGGCGTGGCAGGCAGAAAACATTTCGTAAAAAAGTAGAAGAGTAGCTGTTTGTCGTGGCTATTCACACCGATCCAATCAGGAAATGCGCTGTTGACCCTTGCTGTAGGCTGGCGCACAGCGGCTGAACACGACATACTTAGTTGCCGGATTAATAGCAAAGTTGAGGTAGTGACATATTGGCTCTAAAAGCAACGATATTTAAAGCAGAGCTCCAGGTATCAGATATGGAGAGGGGACACTACCAGACCTATGATCTGACTTTGGCGCGACATCCCTCTGAGACGGATGAGCGGCTCATGGTTCGCCTGCTGGCGTTTGCGCTGAATGCCGACGAGGCGCTCTCCTTCACCAAAGGATTGTCTACCGAAGATGAGCCTGAACTCTGGTTGAAGAGTCTGAGCGGTGAGATTGAGTTGTGGATCGAGCTGGGACAATTAGATGAGAAGCGCTTACGACGTGCCTGTGGATTGGCGAAGCAGGTGATTGTCTATCTGTATGCGGAGCGAAGTGCAGCTGTGTGGTGGTCGCAGCAGCAGGAAATGGTGCGGCGATTTTCCAATTTAAGG
>JASFJX010000387.1:0-4550 GCA_050119385.1 Candidatus Thiodiazotropha sp.
CCCAT
The DNA here is from genome assembly GCA_050119385.1 of Candidatus Thiodiazotropha sp. Classification (GTDB taxonomy): domain Bacteria; phylum Pseudomonadota; class Gammaproteobacteria; order Chromatiales; family Chromatiaceae; genus Thiodiazotropha. The sequence goes on from JASFJX010000387.1 coordinate 6, forward strand.
GACCCAGGCGCTGAATATGGTCATCAGCAGAACAACCGGGATAACCAGCACCACTACGATAGCCGGCCTGAAAGCGCGAAACGCGCCCAGCACCAACAAGAACACGAAACCAGTAGCCACGAACAGCTTGAAGATCAACTCTTTGACCTTGTCGTCAGCGGTCTTACCGTAGTTGCGGGTAACACTGACCTCCACGTTGTCCGGTATCAAGGATCCCTTGATATGCTCGACCCGCTCCTTGATGGCATTTGCCACAGTGACGCCGTTGGAGCCCTCCTTTTTGGCAATTGCCAGGGTAACAGCAGGTACACCATCGGCCTTGATTTCGAGGTCACTGGCAGCACCTGTATAGTAGCCCACCAACTGTTTGGCATCCTCCGGCCCCTGCTTTACCCTCGCGATATCATGCACATAGACCGGAACATTATTGTGGGTCCCAACCACCAGGCGGTTGATATCTTCAGCATTCTGCAGAAATGAGCCGGTAACCACATTGAAATGGGTACTCCCTGTCTCGACCCCGCCGGCTTGTTGCTCGGCATTGGCCGTACGTATGGTGTTTGCGACCTGGTCCAGACTGATGCCGTAACCTGCCAATCTTTCTGGAAAAACTTCTATCGTGACCTGTTCACGCCGCCCACCGACAACGAATCCGTTTCCGGTATCGGGCAGCGCCTTCAAGGCCTGTAGCACATCGTGGCCCAACATCCGCAATTGCCCATCGTCCACATCGGGCGCACCGTTCCGATCCAGATCCTTAGACCATAGGGTCAGTGTCACAACCGGTACATCGTCTATGCCTTTGGCCTTCACCAGTGGCGGCATGACACCCGGCGGAATCAAATCCATGTTGGAGTCGATCTTATCGTTCACCTTGACCAGAGAGGGGCCCATCTCTTCGCCCACCTCGAATTCAATGGTGACCACACCGCTACCTCGTTGCGCAGCGGAATAGACGTGTTTCACATCAGGTATCTCAGACATGATGCGTTCAAGCGGCTCGATGGCCAAAGCGGCAACCTGATCCGCCGCAGCGCCCGGATACTGCACAAAGATATCTACCATCGGCACCGATATCTGGGGGTCTTCCTGGCGTGGCGTAATGATAAGACCCAACAGGCCCATCAGCATCATGGCAAGGAAAAAGAGGGGCGAAAGAGGCGACTGGATAAAGAAACGCGCTGTTCTCCCTGCAATACCCAGATGCGCCTCGTTGTAAGGATCCGTTGAGTGGAGCTGATCGAGTTTCTCGTCGTTCTGGCTCATAATTAATCTCGAATCATTGATATCAGGCAAGCTCCGTTATAGACCCTGACCTGCTTTGTAGAAGTTGTAGTGAGCGTTGTTCTTCCGTGAAAACTTGAGAAACCCCTCCAAACTACCGACCCTGGGAGGAGGTCCAGCCGGCGCTGATTCCAAGAGGCGGATTGCGCAATACCCGCTCTCCCGCCTGCAGCCCCGACAAGACAGTACTGAATTCTCCACCCGGAAGCTTTTCCCCAACGCGAATCAGTCTCAGCATCGGCTTACCTTCCTCGCCCATGACATAGACACCGGGAAGGCTGCCGTTGTAGCGTATTGCGCTATTGGGTATGACCGGATTTGAACGAGCCGGCGCGTTGAAGTCAGGTACCAGAACCTTGGCGTACATACCCGGAGCAGAGACACCTTGAGGCAGATCGAATTTGATGGTGACCGTGTGTCTTTGCGCATCGGCCATGGGGAAGATCTGGGCAACGCGTACAGGCACTTCGCGATCACCCACATCGAGTTCGGCGTGCAGCATCATACCTTCGTTAAGACCGGGTCGGAGACGACCGGGAACATCCACAACAATCTGAAGATATTCCACATCGGCAAATTTCAACAGGGGTTGGCCCGGCTGCACCGTATCACCGACTTCGACGAATTTCTTCATGATCACCCCGTCAAAGGGAGCTAGACTCTTGGCGTCACGCAGTTTGGCATCTATCGCCCTGATCTCGGCCTGAACACGATAGATAGTGTTTCTTGCCTGCTGGATATTGGTGCGGGAAGAGAAGATGTCAGCCGTGCGTTCGGCATCTTGATCACGCTCTCCCATCATATCTTCCATCGGGCGCGTAAACATCTGGTCAAACAGATTGGGCGCACCCATGCCACCCATAGCGGATCTCGACTTAGGCGACCACAGCTCGCGATTGTACTGCACCCCGGCATTGCGCAACTGAGCATCGGCATTGGCCAATTGCGCCATCGCCGCCTCGCGCTTGGCCATCAACTCGCTGTCATCCAGCTCCACCAGCTGCTCCCCCTCCCTGAAGGTATCCCCCTCGATACCGGCAAGATAGTTCACCCTGCCAGGGAGCTGCGCGGAGAGGGTAACCTCCTTGTAGGGGACCACTGTACCGCCAAGCGAGACATTAGGAGCACCCTGGGTCTGCTGAACCACAAAATAATCACCGCCGGCCATGTTGGGCTGTGCCTGTAATCCGGTGATAACAAGGAAAAATGCACAACTGGCAAGCAGCATCCGCGCCTTCGATCTAAAACCCATATTTCACACTACCTAGTGTCAATTCACACAGTAAGGGATCTCCCGTTGTTACCCGTCTGTCAGACGCGTCCCATCACGGAAAAGCTCTTGATAAACGGTCCCGCCATACGCGGATCCTTAATCATGGAGGAGTAGTCTCCGACTATGAATTTCATCTTACGTGAGGTGAAGGCCATGCCAAGCCCCATCATGCCAGGGGGCTTGGCGATCCACTTATTCCACTGTTCCTCAGAGGCGCGAATATCCCAGTTCATCGTCTGACCATTATAGGCTTCACCACTCACTGCCTTGCCGTTTTCAACGATTAGCACTCCTTTCGGGGCGTCGTCACCATCGAAACCGTACCCGATTACACTATTGAAGCCTATTTGAGACAGGGCGTCCGCCAATTCAGGTTCTGCATTCCAGTGAGTCGCAAAATCCTGCATCCACGCTTCGGAAAAAAGCTCTGACATCTCGATATCCTCCATATATTATTGACATTTTTTATATAGTTGCAGGTGAAATCCTTACCTGCTTATTATGCTGTCAGTATCTACGAAGGCGAGTGCCATTGCAACCGACTAATTTCTTAGAAACCATTATAAATCATTTATTTAAGAATATCGGCAAATTATAATATAATATTTACTTTCAGTAACATAAGAAAGTTTAAAATGCTAAATTACCGTCACAAACCCATACAATATTTATGGTTTACTTTTTAGCGTCAAAAAAGCCAAATTAGTCTCTCCCTTGACGAAAAAAACTATGTACACCATCGATGCAGGCATTAAGATAACCCTAAGCATTGAATTTCAACCTTCAGCCCAGAATCACGCAGGATAAAATAAAGATACCTGCGAGCCAGTGCAATCGAGGAGATAGACAGCCATGCATCCAGCCGGAAAGGTCATAGAGGCACGCCTTCAACACCTAGAAACCCACCTGGAACAGGAAAACCCAATCCTCCTCAGTACCGTTCAGAGTTTCCGTCAACTCGACGCTGTCGCTTTTCGGGTCGGGCTGCTGGAAGGCGACAACTCATTTGCCACACAGATACCCTGGTGGCCCCTGATCTCAATCCTCGGGACCTTCTCCGCCGGCAAGTCAACCTTTATCAATCACTATGTCGGCACCAGCCTGCAGCGTTCCGGCAACCAGGCGGTGGACGACAAGTTCACTGTGATCTGCTACAGCAAGGAAGCGACCGCCCATGCCCTGCCTGGCGTGGCCCTCGATTCCGATCCCCGCTTTCCCTTCTACCAGATGTCTGACGAGATCGAAAAGGTAGCGAAAGGTGAAGGGGAGCGTATTGATGCTTATCTCCAACTAAAGACCTGTCCCAGCGAGAAGCTGCGGGGTAAGATCCTCATCGACTCCCCGGGATTCGATGCCGATGCTCAGCGTACCTCGACACTACGCATCACCGATCACATCATCGACCTCTCCGACCTGGTACTGGTCTTTTTCGATGCCCGGCATCCTGAACCCGGTGCCATGCAGGATACCTTGAGTCATCTCATCGAACGTACCATCCACCGCAATGATACGGGTAAATTTCTCTACATACTGAACCAGATCGACACCACCGCCAGAGAGAATAATCCCGAGGATGTGATTGCCGCCTGGCAGCGCGCCCTGGGTGAGCGTGGGCTTACCGCCGGGCGTTTTTATGCGATCTACAATCCCGATGCGGCGATACCTATCGAGGATGAGGCCCTGCGCAATCGCTACGAAAAGAAGCGAGACATCGATTTGAGCGAGATCCACAGCCGCATGGAAGAGGTTGAGATAGAGCGTGCCTACCGAATTGTCGGTGCACTTGAAAAGACAGCACGGGATATTGAGGAGCGTAGCATACCCTTGGTCACTAGAACCCTCGAACGCTGGAAGAAGCGTGTGTTACTGGGGGATGCCCTACTCATGGGGGGCCTGCTTCTGGCACTGCTGATATTTTCGATAAATGCCGGTTATTGGCAGGGTTTCAACTTCGCCCCGGCATGGCTTGAAAGCGGGTTCAACTCACC
>JASFJX010000388.1:0-4545 GCA_050119385.1 Candidatus Thiodiazotropha sp.
TAACGTTAAGTCCATCACCGTCTGGCCGCCCAATTGCATAAGTTCTAATGTGATCAGTCATGGCGCTGAATCTAAATATTTAAATTCTTTCTTTTAGGAGTCTGATATGAATGGCATTAGTGGCTTAGGTAGCGGTGTCTACCAGATGCAAAGTACATACGGGATGAGGAAGCCCGATCCTGAGGAGGCAGCACAGCGTCTCTTTGAACAACTTGATAGTACTGGTCAAGGCTATATTGAGAAGTCGGATTTAGTGTCTGCAATGGAACAGGTCTCTTCCTCTTCAGAGGCATCCAGCCTTGATAGTGATGAATCAGACCTTGATGCACTATTTTCTCAAATCGACTCTGACGGCGACGGTAAGGTTACAGAAGAGGAACTGACCAATTCGTTTGTCATGCTCGATGAGCAGATCAATAATCTCTTTTCGCAAATGCGTATGGAAGAAGCTACGGGCGGGATGCAACCTCCCCCTCCCCCCCCACCTGAGGAAACCGAAGGAAAGAATGATGCGGGTTTTACCGAAGAGGAGCTGACTGCTCAGTTGGAAGAGATCGGTGATAGCGACAGTCAACGTTCGACTCTAATAGAAAACATACTTGCTAATTTCGATGAGGCCGATACAGACGGGGATGGCCGCGTCAACTTAGAGGAAGCAATGGCCTTCGATCAAAATGGCGCTGAATCCGCCTCTTCTACAAGCACGTCTGAGGCGAGCCTGGATGATAAGGTAATGCTTCAGATCATGAGGTTGATGCAAGCATACAATCTGGGAGGAAGCGCTGAAGACAGCACATCGTCTACACTTGCTGTGGACGTTTGATTCCTGTCATATTTGAAATTTGCCTTCTACATAAGAGAAGTGCCAGGTGATTACCTGGCACTATTTACAAAAAGAGATGTCTGCTATTAAAAATCTGGTGGAGGATTTCCAGGTCCACCCTCTTCCGATCCTGGCCCTCCCCGACCACCAGACGGACGCGTGAAGCCTTTTGCAGACATACATTCCTCCATATCAGAAGGATCCGCCATGCCATTATTACTACTGCTTAGTGAGGATTCGCACTCTTTCATGGCAGATTCCAATGCATCCTTATCCGGCATTTCAGCATTGACTTGTGCTGCATGGATACTCAGCATGAGTACGATCAGGTATGAACTAAATTTAAACATCTTATCGTCTCCACGATTGCTTTCAAATCTTTCCTAACTGTTTAAGTTAGAGTGAGGTTAGCTTAATCAAGCCAATATTTTAATTCATCCTGTTTTACCTTGTTTTACAAAGTTTTATATATACCTGCAGTTACCTCTGTGACTAACCTTTTCATTGTTTAAACTACATCATTCGGGAATATTATTCCCATTAGAAGCAGCTCTACCCATTCCTCACTTGGGCTGAAGCTGTTTGGTTATTTTGTCATGATTTCGATAGCAACTGAATTGAACTATACAGAGCAGAGGGTGCAATAGAATACCAGGCTCTCTAAAACATCCAGGCGGGATTTGGCAGTGACATTGCCATAGAGACCTTGAGATAACGTATGAAGGATGAACTACTGTATGATCTGTTATGATCGGGCATAGCGGATCTCTTTAAGCTTACCATGATCGTCATAGATCAGAGTTAAATAACTATAATCATCAGAAAACTTTCTCATTCCCAGTCGATAGAGATATTGATGACTTTTTATCCTGTCAGCTTTACCCAATAATGTTTCAACCTCTGATTGAGACATTCCAGTTTTTAGATAGTTTGTCTTCAGGTCTTCTACCATCTTAGTTCGGGGATTCTGTATTACCAAGCTACCATGCATAGCCTTCCAGGTTTGCGGGTCAAAATGGTTCGATGTTAGTGCATCATCCATATTGCATGCAGAGAAAATCGTAAGTGCCATAAATAGACTCAGTGGCAGGGTTTTGGATTTACCAATCATTAGTTTTCTTGCTCCCTGGAGGTTGTCTGTGCTTTCCTTGTCACACTAAACAAATAAGACTCAGCGACTATGCGCCCGCACACAGCTTGCGCTACAAAACGCTACTTAGCCTTCTCATACTAAATAATTATAAGATATTTTTTTTACAAGAATCTGACGCAATGAATGAGTTTGTCAATCAATTATTTTCAAACATAATTCAATTGATGCATGGACTTCACGCCTTGTCATGTTCAATTTTCTCTGGTTCAGGCATACTGACAACGATTGGTAAATTCATTGCCATGGTGATTTCCTTACGTGCCTGCCGAACCACAGTAACGGCTGAGGTCAAGGCAAGGCCGGAAATTGTTACGGCGACCATCAAGTCGGGCCAGCGGGTGCCAGAGCCCAAGACTCCCAAGGCAGCAATGACAATGGCCAAATTGATGATTGCGTCATTGCGGCTACACAACCAGACTGAGCGCATATTGGCATCGCCATTGCGGAAGGTATATAGCATCAATGCCACACTGAGGTTGGCAACCAGCGCCAATACAGCAATGGTGCCCATTACGAAGGGTTCGGGAGCGACACCATACAGGGCCATCCATACGCTTTTACCCAATACGAGCAGGCCGTAGCCGCCCATGGTAATACCTTTGACCAAAGCCGCACGGGCCCGCCACAACAATCCCATAGTAAGTACCGTCAATGACAAAGCATAGTTCGCTGCATCTCCGGCAAAGTCGACCGCATCCGCCAGCAAGGACACCGAACCGGCATGTAGGCCACCCAGGATCTCCACAACAAACATGAGCGTATTAACTATCAGGGCTACCCATAAGGCCTTGCGGAATCTTGGATCGACAGGCGCTTGAATCGATGTACAGTGATCTGATGAGCAGCAGGCGGACATAACATGTCTCTCCAAAGGATCCTAAATAGTACTATTTAAAACTATGGAGTCACTCCAGGGTCAATAGTATAAAAGAGGTATGGTTGGTTTTATCCCATCCCGGAATTTTTTAAGACTTTCTCAGGATATAAATAGCGAGTAGACTCATCTGGATTTCGATAGAGGCATGCACGTTACTATCCTCGATCTTGTAGCTAATCGGATTCGTTGTCGTTCATCGCGTGCTCTCGTTGGTACAGGAGCACGGAGGCGACTCTTAATGCCCCAAGAACCAGCAATAGAAGCGATAATGCGTAGATCATTTCATGTGAGAGTTTTTGCTCAAAAATGCCAATCATCAGTTCGCGCAATATAAAGACCAAACCCGCATCGACAATATAGCTCATGCGTACGCGATGTGTATCGAAGTAGTCCACCAGTGATCGTGACAGCTCTATCAGGATGAATAGACTCAAAACATCAGAAATGACCTTTAGGTAACTGCCAGTAACCTTGGTGGTGCTCAGCAGGTCTGTCAGGCTCAGAAAAAGCTTGCCAGCGCCAATAAGCAACCCAAGTGCCAGGAAGAGCAAAATGACAGTAAAAACCAAACGGGTAACTCGATCAAAAATGGCTAAGGGTCTGATCATTTACGGTTAATTCCCAGTTAAATGCTTGGTTATCGGGGTAGTTCCAATATTATGCCTGATGATTTTAGATATCTGTTTGATTGTTAAGAATATTTTATTAATATTGTTACCTAGGTTATTTGTCGTTAAAAGATTCCGCACTATCCTGAAATGCAATAGAGTTCCGCTCCAGGTGTCTCGGAATCCATTACCTCACATCGAGGCCTATATACTATATTGAGACTTAAATGGGCAAGAAATTAAAACTGATCGGTTGGCGTGAATGGCTAAGTCTTCCCGAACTTGGTATCCAGAATATCAAGGCCAAGATTGACACGGGGGCGCGGACATCTGCGTTGCACGCATTTCGCGTTGAAAATTATCAAAACAATGGGGTAATGATGGTCCGATTTGGGATGCACCCACTGCAAAAAAACACAGAGTTTGAGCAGTGGTGTACCGCAAAGGTCATCGATGAAAGGGAGGTAACTGATTCTGGTGGTCATCGGGAAACCCGATATGTGATTCGAACGCCGGTTAAATTAGGCAACCATGAATGGGATATAGAGGTCACTTTGACCAACAGGGATACGATGAAATTCCGTATGTTATTGGGTCGCACCGCCATCGCAGGTGAGTTTAGCGTGGATCCGGATGCATCTTATCTCTTCGGTAAACCTCTAAAACATGTTCACCAATCCTCGAGACGAAAAAGTTAAATAAATGAAAATCGCTATTCTTTCAAGAAACCCAAAACTCTATTCTACTCGCCGTCTCGTGGAAGCTGGTGAGCAACGTGGCCATGAAGTTAAAATCATTAATACGTTACGTTGCTACATGAACACCACATCAACCAAACCCGAGGTTCATTACAACGGTGAAGCACTGGTGGGCTATGACGCTGTTATTCCAAGGATCGGTGCCTCGGTAACATTCTATGGCACAGCGGTGTTGCGCCAGTTTGAAATGATGGGCATTTTCCCAGCCAATGAATCTGTTGCGATTACTCGCGCAAGAGACAAACTGCGTTCATTGCAGCTATTGTCCAGAGATGGTGTGGGTCTGCCAATAACCGGTTTTGCTAATTCTCCAGATGATGTTCAGG
>JASFJX010000389.1:0-4519 GCA_050119385.1 Candidatus Thiodiazotropha sp.
CACTTCAGACCATAGACGATTCTTCAAGTGTTTGCATTGCGTATTCGCAATCCGAACCCTGATTCTAACCGGCAAATAGTGCCGATTTCATGATAATCAAAGCCAGACTTATGCAGCGACCGGCTTGCAGTCGCGCTGATATGTGCCATTTATTCGTTACACCACACTAAGTTCAGTTTTATATGGGATGGTGACAGGCAATAAAGGCTTGTCAGGAGTAGGATTAATCCTTAAAGTGAAGTCAGGGAGTCGGCCGGACAGTCGCTGTGTCGAGCGCGATACAGAGGAAAGTCCGGGCTCCGGCGGGCAGGGTGCCAGGTAACGCCTGGGAGGCGCAAGCCTACGGAAAGTGCCACAGAAAATATACCGCCAACGGCTTTGTCGTCGGTAAGGGTGAAATGGTGCGGTAAGAGCGCACCGCGCTGCTGGTAACAGCAGTGGCAGGGTAAACCCCACCCGGAGCAAGACCAAATAGAGGGACAGGTATGCCTTAGTGCGTATCGAGTGCGGCCCGCACTGTCCCCGGGTAGGTTGCTTGAGGCGTTTGGCGACATACGCCCCAGATGAATGACTGTCCAAGACAGAACCCGGCTTATAGGCTGGCTCCCGCTTCTGCTTCCACATTCCTCCACTTCCTGGAGGATGCCTCCATCTTTATTAATAAATTACTTTAGGTTTGATCTCCATGCTGCTGTATTTAAAGTATTTACTGCGGCTCTAAGAGTGCATTGGATTACTCGCCTAAGCCCCTGATCAGCAAGGGGTTTATACGTTTTATTCCTTGACAATACTGTGATTTAGGTCCTAATATGGGGGCAAGTGGAAGAATGTGGAGAATTAGGGAAAAGTTGATTCGTTAGTGGGGCACAGACTTGTTTCGCGGGATTTCATCACTCAACCTGGACGCCAAGGGTAGGCTCGCGATACCGACAAAGTATCGCGAGCAGCTCGTGGCCGCCTGTAATTCCGAGCTGGTGATTACTGTCGACAAGGATCACTGCCTGCTTATCTACCCGAAACCTGTTTGGCTCGAGATTGAAGAGACCCTCAGGTCGCTGCCGTCATTTAATGAGACGACACGTTTTCTTCAACGTCTCTATATCGGTAACGCCCATGAGATAGATATGGACAGCCAGGGGCGGATCCTGCTTCCGCAGGAGCTGCGGCGATTTGCCAGCCTCGACAAAAAGGTCGCCCTGGTTGGCCAGATAAACAAGTTTGAGTTGTGGGACGAGGCGGCTTGGAACAGCCGGCAGGAGACCTTGCTTGCGCAGGTTGATATCAACAAGCTCGATCTGCCGGATGAGTTCAAGTCACTCTCTATCTGATGAAGCAGATCCACGATTCAGTACTGCTTCAACCCTCGATTGAGGCGTTGAAGATCGATCCGGCTGGTATCTATATTGATGGCACCTTCGGTCGGGGTGGGCATAGTCGTCAGATTTTGCATTCGCTGGGTGAGCAGGGACAGTTGTTGGCTATCGACAGGGACCCTGAGGCGGTGGCTTATGCAAGGAAAATGTTTGCACAGGATGCTCGTTTTCGGATTGAACAGGAGAGCTTCGCCATGTTAGCCGAAGTGTCTGAACAGGCTGGGCTGATGGGACGGGTCAACGGCATCTTGCTGGATCTGGGGGTCTCCTCGCCCCAGTTGGATCAGGCTGAGCGGGGCTTCAGTTTCACTAAGGATGGACCTTTGGACATGCGTATGGATCCTACGAGTGGGATCTCTGCGGCTGAATGGTTGTCTCAGGCCGAGATGAAACAGATAGCAGAGGTTTTGAAAACCTATGGTGAAGAGCGGCATGCGAAGCGGATTGCACGTGCCATCGTAGAGGCGAGAGTGCGGGCCCCTATCACAACCACCCTGGAGTTGGCGGAGATTGTAAGTATGGCTAATCCCTCGTGGGAGAAGAGTAAACACCCAGCGACGCGTAGCTTTCAGGGGATACGCATCTATATCAACAGTGAGTTGGATGCCCTGCAGCGCGTGTTGGAGTCTGTGATCGATGTGTTGGCGCTTGGCGGCCGCTTGGCGGTAATCAGTTTTCACTCCCTGGAGGATCGGATCGTAAAGCGCTTTATGCGTGATCAGGCGAAAGGTGATCGTTTCCCCCCGGGTGTGCCGGTTACCGAGGAGAGTTTGCGGCCACGTCTGCGTCTGGTTGGTAAGGCGGTGCGCTCGAGCGAGGATGAAATTGCAGCCAATCCGCGGGCCCGCAGTGCAGTGTTACGAGTTGCGGAGCGCCTCTCTTGAGTCGTACCGGCCAGGTGTTGTTCGTGCTATTGATGGCGGCGGTGCTGGCATCCGCGATTGCGGTTGTCTACAGCAAATATCTCAGCCGCAAGCATTTTGTGGTGTTGCAGGATTTACAGGCGGAAAAGGAGCGTATCGGTATCGAGTGGGGGCGTCTGCAATTGGAAGAGAGTACTCTGGCGACCCATTCGGAAATTGAAAAACGGGCGCGGGACAGATTGAAAATGCATCTGCCCGAATTTGATGAAGTTGTAGTGATCAGGCGCTAATCATGGCGGGTGGAAAGAAGAGAAAGAACCAGCAGGCTGAAATCGTCAGGTTACCGAGCTATCGTGCCCGGCGTATTACTGTGCTTGTGGTGATCGGTTTGGCCTTTGCCTCCCTGGTCTGGGGATCCGTCGATCGCCAGGTGTTTGAAACCGCCTTTCTGCAGGAACAGGGTGAGATGCGCTACCTGCGCACGATAACGGTCAGTGCCAGTCGGGGTATGATTACCGACCGCAATGGGGAACCGTTGGCAATCAGTACGCCGGTTAAGAGCGTGGCTGCCAATCCCAAGGTCATAAAAGGTGATAACGAAACCATCGGCGCCCTGGCCTCGACCCTGAATCTAAACCCTGATCGTCTGCGCAGGTTGCTCTCCAGTGAGCGCGGATTTGTCTATCTCAAACGTCGCGTCAATCCCGATCTTGCGCAACAGGTTGATGCCTTCGGGTTGGAGGGTATCGACCTGCTCTCTGAATACCGTCGTTTCTACCCCAGCGGTGAGGTGATGTCGCATATCGTCGGTTTCACCGATATCGATGACCAGGGGCAGGAGGGGATAGAACTGGCATACGATGAGTGGCTCAGCGGCAATCCCGGCGCGAAGCGAGTGATCAAGGATGGCAAGGGACGGGTGGTGGAGCAGGTGGAGAATATTCGCAGTCCCTCCCCTGGCAAGGATCTGAAACTGAGCATTGATAGACGTCTGCAGTTTATTGCCTATCGCGAACTCAAGGCCGCGGTGAGCAAGCATAAGGCGCGTTCGGGATCGGCCGTGATCCTGGATAGCCGCAGTGGCGAGATTCTGGCTATGGTCAACAGTCCGTCTTACAACCCGAACGCAGTGCGCGGTCGCCGCTCCAGTAGTCTGCGCAATCGTGCGGTAACCGATGTCTTCGAGCCCGGATCCACCATTAAACCCTTCACTGTGGCGGCGGCAATGGAGCAAGGTCGATTCAAGCCCCATACACCGATCGATGTCTCTCCCGGCCAGATGAAGGTGGGGCGCTATCTGGTCAGGGATAACCGCAACTATGGCAGGATCGATGTAGCTACAGTGCTGCGTAAATCGAGCAACGTCGGTGCCAGCAAGATCGCTCTGTCGATGCAGCCAGAGACCTTATGGAAACTCTTTTCGAATTTGGGTTTCGGTGAGAGTCCCTATAGTCAGTTTCCTGGTGAATCCAGTGGACGGCTGCCTCACTTCTCCGATTGGTCAAGTTTTGAACAGGCTACCCTCTCTTTTGGCTATGGCCTGTCAGTGACACCCTTGCAACTTGCCAGGGCTTATGGCGTTCTGGCCAATGATGGTGTGCGCATGCCGGTCTCGCTGCTGAAGCTGGATCAGCCGGAGAAGGGTGTGCGGGTGTTACGCAAGAGTACCGCAAGGGCAGTGGTCAAGATGTTGGAGGCCGTAGTGACCAGTGAGGGGACGGCACCACTGGCCGCAGTCCCCGGTTATCGTGTCGCGGGCAAGACGGGAACGGCAAAAAAATCGGTAGCCGGGGGGTATGCGGAGGATAAATATCTCTCCCTATTTGTCGGCCTCGCACCGGCCAGTGATCCCCGGCTGGTGATGGCGGTGTTTATCGATGAACCCAAGGGTAAGGAGTACTACGGTGGCCTGGTCGCCGGGCCGGTCTTTTCCAAAGTTATGAATGGCGCCCTGAGGTTGCTGAACATTCCCCCCGATAAGCAGTGGCATGAGAACACCCTGATGGCTCGATTGGGGGATCAGAAATGATGGTTGCCGAGCGCATGATGGGAGGTATGTCCTTGAAATCTCTGCTGCAGGGCATTGCATCCGTGCAGCCGAACGATGATCGTGAAGTGACCGGGGTTACCCTGGATAGTCGCCAGATAGTACCCGGAACGCTGTTTGTCGCTTGTGCCGGTGAACATCACCATGGATTAGCCTTTGCCGAGCAGGCCCTCTCCCAGGGAGCTGAGGCGATCGTCTGGGAGGCTGATGGTGAACAAGGGCAACGCTTGGCGGCG
>JASFJX010000390.1:0-4511 GCA_050119385.1 Candidatus Thiodiazotropha sp.
GCAGTGACCTCTACGCCCTGGGCGTTGTCTTCTACCAACTGTTGACCGGCCGGCTGCCGTTCACTGCCGCTGATCCCATGGAATGGGTGCACTCTCATATCGCTATCCAACCCAAGCCACCAGGGGAGCAGCTGCAGACAATCCCCCCGGCGATTTCCGCCATGGTCATGAGACTACTGGCAAAGACCGCTGAGGCGCGCTACCAGACCGCGGAAGGCTTGCTGGCCGATCTTCAACACTGCCTCGAGGAGTGGCGTGCCCATGGGCAGATCAAACCATTTCAGCTGGGCAGGTTCGATATCCCTGACTATTTGATAATCCCCGAAAAGCTCTATGGTCGCGACAGGGAAATCAAAACACTCCTCGCCGCCATCGACCGGGTCGCGGCAGGTGGTAGACCGGAGCTGATGCTCGTCTCAGGATATTCCGGCGTCGGCAAGTCAGCGGTGGTGAACGCGCTGTATAAGGCGCTCATAACAAGGCAGGCCCATTTCGCATCAGGTAAGTTCGATCAGATTCAGCGCGCCCCCTATTCCACTTTGGCGCAAGCCTTCAGGATGCTCATCCGTCCGCTGCTGGGGAAGCGCGAAGCCGAACTCAAAGATTGGCGCCGGGCCCTCCAGGAGGCGCTGGAGCCTAACGGACAGCTCATCCTGGACCTGATCCCGGAGCTGAAGCTCATCATCGGTGAGCAACCGCCGGTTCCGGCACTCGAGCCACCGCAGGCCAAAGCACGCTTGAAGCTCGTTTTGCGTCGTTTCATTGGGGTATTTACCCGCCCCGGACAACCCCTGGTGCTCTTCATCGATGATTTACAGTGGCGCGATACCGCGACCCTGGATCTTATTGAGGACCTGATGTTACAGGAGGATGTGCGACACCTGTTGCTGATTGGCGCCTATCGGGACAACGAAGTCGGCCCCGGTCATCCTCTCACACGCAAGCTTAAGGTCATCCACAACGCCGGTGTACAGGTGCAGCTAATCCAGCTGACACCACTCAGGGTTACAGATCTGACACAGATGCTCGCTGACACCCTGCATTGCCGGCTCGAAGATGCCCGCCCCCTGGCGCAGCTGGTGCACGAGAAGACAGGGGGCAATCCCTTTTTCACCATTGAGTTTGTGACCGCGCTCACCCGGGAGGGACTGCTTGGCTTCAATCATGATGAGGGACACTGGTCCTGGGATCTGAACCTGATCCGGGCCAAGGGATACACCGACAATGTGGCAGACCTCATGGTCAGGAAGTTGACCCATCTGCCCGGTGATACCCAGCGAGCGGTACGGCAACTTGCATATCTCGGAACCGATACCAAAACAGAAACACTCTGCCTTGTCCTGGAAAAAACTGAACAGGAGGTCCACGAGGCACTACAGAAGGCTGTCGACCAATCGCTTATCCAGCGATCCAAGCAGAGCTACCGCTTCGTCCATGACCGGGTGCAAGAGGCGGTCTATTCAATGGTTCCGGAAAAGGAACGCGCGGCGGTTCATTTAGAAATCGGCAACAGGCTCCTGCAACACTCGCCTCCCAATAAACTGAGCGAAAGGCTCTTCGATCTGGTCAACCACCTCAACCGAGGCGCCGATCTGATTGAGATGGAGGAAAAACAGATTGAGTTGGCGCGCCTGAACCTGGATGCCGGACGAAGGGCCAAGGCATCCGCCGCCTTTGTTACTGCGGCTGACTATTTCAATAAGGGACTGGCGCTTCTCGGCCCAACTCCCTGGACGGCCCATTACGACATTACTTTATCGCTGGTTACCGAAGCTATTGAGGCGGAGTATGTCAAGACCCATTACGAGCAGGCGAAAGAGATGGTCGATGAGGCCCTGGCCCATGTAAGCGTCCCCCTTGACAGGGCGCGGCTGGTCCGGCTCAAGGTTCTGATTTTCACCCAGATACCCGACTACCGAAGCGCTCTGGATACCGGTCTCTCAGATCTTCGGCGTTTAGGTATACCCCTTATTGAGAGCCCGCCGGAGGTTTTGGATCTTGCGCAGATCATCGAGCGTCCGCTGATGACGGATCCGCTCAAGCTAATGGCCATGAACCTCATGATCAGCCTCATTGGCGCCGCTTACATCGCCGATCCGAAGATACTGCGGACCTTAACCTATTCGATGGTGGACCTGAGTAGAAAATATGGCAATTCAGCGCCATCGACCTACGCTTACGGTCTGTTCGGCACCCTGTTAGTGGAGGCCGGAGAGATCGAGAAGGCATACCAGTTCGGCAAGGCCGGGCTAACCCTGTGCGATCGTCTGAACGCCCCGGAAATGAAGAGCATGGCCCTGAATATGTTCAACAGTTGTATCAGACACTGGAAAGAGCCATTGCAGGGCGCTTTAAAGGAGATGGCGGAGGGGGTCGAGGTCGGACTCCCATACGGCGATATAGAAAACGTTGCCTATTGTGCCAATCACTTTTGCAACAACCTGATGTTCTCAGGCAGCCCGCTGGAGAGGGTGGAGAGCACCGTTGGCTATCATCTCGACCTGGTCAAGAAATTGCGGCAGTGGTATGCCGTGAGCTTCTTGAATATCACGCAACAGACCGTGCAAAACCTCAAGTTGCCTTCAAACTCCCCGGGATCCCTGGACGGAGAGTACGTCAAGGAGGATGAACTACTGCCTTCTCTCATGGAGAACAACAACTATACGCTGCTGTTCTGGTTCTACACGGCAAAGACCCTGTTGAATGTTCTGTTTGGTCGTGCCTCCGAGGCCGTGGCTTGCGCCGAAAAGGCAACCCCCCATGAAAAGAGTTCCCTTGGCCTGATCGCAGTGGGAGAACTGCCCTTTTATCACTGCCTGGCGCTGCTTGGCCGCTATCAGGATGCCGGCATAGCTATCGATGAAAGCGAGTTGGCCCTACTCAAGCAAAACAAAAAACGGCTTTCGCGCTGGGCGGCGCATGCGCCTGAAAATTATCGTCATAAATATGAACTCGTGGTGGCCGAGGAAGCACGGGTTTCCGGCCGGGTGGCCGATGCCATGGAAGCTTACGAAAAGGCGATCGCCGGCGCCCGGGAGAACGGATTTATGCAAGAGACCGCCTTGGCCTTCGAACTGGCTGCCAGGTTCTATCTTGGCCGCAATATACAGGAGGCCGCTCGCCTCTACCTGATGCAGGCCTACGAGCACTATGCACGCTGGGGTGCTATAGCAAAGGTTAGCGCTTTAGCGTCGCAATATCCGCTATGGCTCCCCCCCGAACCGCATGACGTCGAGGCGAAATCCGATCTGAAGACCCAACTTGACCTGACCACAGTGGTCAAGGCCTCGCAAGCGGTATCGGAGGAAATCGAGCTGCCAAAATTGCTCGAAAAGCTGATGACCGCCGCGCTTGAGAATGCGGGAGCCAACAGGGCTCTCCTGATCATGCCAGGCGATGATAACTTTGAGGTAGTAGTAGAAGCCCTGGCCAAGGATGTGGGAATCGAGGTCACACCTATACGCCACTCGATTACAGGAACGAACACTGCTCAGGCTATCATCAACAGGGTAATCAACACGGGAAAAAGCGTCATTGTCGACGACGCATCACGCCCCGGCGAGTTCTTTGAGGATCCCTATCTCAGCCTGGGGTGCGCCAAATCCCTGCTATGCCTGCCACTCATCAGACAGACTAAACTGATCGGTGTTTTATACCTCGAAAACACCCACACAGCGGGCGCCTTCACAGGGGACCGGATTGCCCTGCTCGAGGTACTGGCGACCCAAGCGGCAATCTCATTGGAGAACGCCCGCCTATATAATGACCTCAGGGAGAGCGAGGAGCGATTCCGCCTGGTGTTCGAAAGCTCGCCGCTCTCCATCCAGGAAGAGGACTACTCCGCGGTAAAGGCCCGCCTCGAAGCGCTACGCCCCGACGTCGGTGACGATCTAGAGAGCTACCTTGACGAACATCCCGAGATAGTACAAGAGTGTCTATCACTGGTTCGCATGGTAGATGTCAACCATGCCGCTTTGGTTCTCCACGAAGCGAAAAACAAAGAGATAATGCTGGGCGGCCTGCCACAGATCTTCCTGCCTGAAACCACCGATGATTATAAAAACGTGCTGGTTTCACTGATGCGCGGCGAAACCAACTTTCACCTGGAAGCGAAGTTACAGACCATTACCGGTCGCAGACATCACGTCTATGCCTATTTATCGGTCTGTCCCGGCTACGAAGAAAACCTGGGCAAGGTGCTGGTCTCCCTTATCGATATCACCGGTCTGAAACAGGCGGAGCAGGAACACCGGAAGCACTTGCACTTTCTCGAAAGCCTGGACCGAATCAACAGAGCGATCCAGGCTGCCGCCGATCTCGAGCAGATGATGACCGATGTGCTCGAAGTCGTGCTCGAGGTGTTTGCCTGCGATCGCGCCTATCTGCAGTACCCTTGCGATCCTGACGCCAGCGAGTGGTGGATT
Source organism: Candidatus Thiodiazotropha sp. (assembly GCA_050119385.1). Lineage (GTDB taxonomy): Bacteria > Pseudomonadota > Gammaproteobacteria > Chromatiales > Chromatiaceae > Thiodiazotropha. Next base: position 4,425 of record JASFJX010000390.1, read on the forward strand.
CCCATGGAGCGTTGCAACCCCGATTACCCCACCACCTTGTCTCCCGGTCAGCGGATACCGATGGATGATCATATCTCGCATACCCTG
>JASFJX010000391.1:0-4496 GCA_050119385.1 Candidatus Thiodiazotropha sp.
CCCATCTGTGCCGGATCATCGGCCAGCTGACATATCAATCCAGCCGCTTCCTTGGCCTCTTTTTTGTTCAGCTGGAGGGTTTCGAGCAGCTTGAGGTAGTTACCCGACGAATCGTCACTTCCCTCCCCTGTTTCTTCCGAGAAGTGAAGCAAACCATCCGACAGGGCATTGAGCTTGCTCTTCAGTTTATCGTTGACACCACCCCGGACAGCATCCCGGACACCTTTCAAATGGGGGTCCAACCGGGGATCGAGACCGTTAGCGGCAAGGGTCAGGCGAATGATGGTGCGAGTCAGTAACTCTTCCAGTTCACGGTTGGCTTCATCCTCGCTTTCATGTTGACGCAGCAGATCTTCATATCGCTGCTTCCAATCTTTTTCATTCATTGCATATCGCTATTCTCGCGAGACCGCCCAAGACGTGATCGTTATGCCGCCAGCAACCAGATCCCAGACATCGTTGAAGGCATTCTTCAAGCGACCATAGGCAATACAACATCTTTCGGCAGCTCGATTTCAAGGCTGACCGGTAAGTGGTCCGAATGAGCATAGTTGAGAACCTCGGACTTGGCCACTTTCAGGCTCGGCGAGGCCAATATATGATCGAGCCTGCGACTCGGGCGCCAACTGGGAAAGGTCATCATATCGCAGGGGCTTCCCTGCAGGTTCGTCCTTTCGATCAAATAACGAAACTCCTGGGAGCTACAACCACAGTTGAAATCCCCCATCAGCACCAGATGTGAATAGTGAGACACCAGATCGCTGACATAGGAGAGCTGGCGCAGACGGGCCCGACGACCTAACGCCAGGTGCATCATGCAGATACCCAGGGGCTTTTCGTTGGTTTCGAACTCCATCAGTACCGCGCCACGACCCGGTAACCCAGGTAGCCGATATTCTGAAATGTTGCTCGGCTCGACCCGGCTGAGTACTCCGTTGCTATGTTGCGCCAGCTTACCGAGCTTTCGGTTCACCTGGCGGTACCAGTAAGGAAACCCTGCATGCTCGGCAAGATAGGCGGTCTGGTCGACGAAACCGCTGCGCAGACTGCCGGAATCGACCTCCTGCAGCCCTACCACATCGAAATCCTTCAACAGGTGGGCAATCCGGTTCAGGTTGTCCAGCTGCTGCTTGTGCGGCAGCATCTGCTTCCAACCACGGGTGAGATACTCATGGTAACGCCGGGTATCGGCCCCGGCCTGTATGTTGTAGCTCAGCAGGCGCAGTCTGTCTGTACCGTCCAGGGCGGCCTGGTTCTGGATGATTTGATTATGCATCGTTTCTAACGCGTGTTTGTTAATACCAGGAATGCACTAAATTTTACGGCATTAGAGACTGAAAACTTGAGTGTGATAGCACAATTTTTTTTCAACTAATATGTCACTTTCATACCATATCACAGAAACGAAAAAAGGCGACCAGAAGCCGCCTCTTTGTCTCTAAATCCCATGCAATGAAGGCTAATTATCTGCTTAGCCCCTGGATATACTGGGCAACGGATGCCATCTCTTCGTCAGTCATGCGTGCGACAACACCCTGCATCATATTGCTTGCGTCATTGGTACGGTTACCGTCACGAAAGTCCTTCAGCGCCTTCTCCACATAGGCGGCATGTTGACCTGCAATGGCAGGAAAATTGGCTTGCGGATTACCGGAACCCGCCGGACCGTGACATGCCATGCAGGCAACGACACCGGTCTCGGAATTCCCGGCCCGGTAGATCGCTTCACCGGCAACCACCTTGTCGGCCGCAGCCTTTCCTATCTGCTTGGTTTGACTGGAGAAGTAGGCAGCCAAATCGGCGATATCCTGATCGGAAAGAGGCATTGCCATCGGTGACATGGTTGGATCGGTGCGGTCGCCTGATTTAAAATCCTTGATCTGCTTCTCGATATATCGTGGGTGTTGCCCCGCGATCTTGGGCCAGATGGGATTGATTGGGCTATTCCCATCAGCACCATGACATCCTGCGCAGACTGCAGATTTGTTTTTTCCTTCATCTGCGTTCCCGGCGGCTTGGGCCAGGTTGAATCCGATGCAAAGGGCGATAGTTACGGTTATGAGCCATTTATTCATGATCAATCCTGCTCTAAAAATTCTGCTGGATAGGTTGAAAATCCGAGCTTTACAGCCCCACCATCCCATAGGCGGAAACCCCGAAAGCCCACAAAAAAAGCTGCGAAACTATAGCAGAATTTTCTAATAAAGGTCAAAATCAGACACTCTTATTCGTCTCCGGTTCCATCTATGCAGAAAGATCCCGATCAAAACATCGTGAAACCCTGCTTCGCGGTGATCTATACGCCCAGCCAGCGTCGCAAGCGCTTCCCGGAGAATTGTGTACAACCCTTCGGCAGTGCTGAAGAGGCCCTCGCTGCGGCCTCGGAACAGGAGGATTGTCATGCTGCCGAGGTGATGGGACCCTCTCGTTCATCGGAAGGTTTTCGTCTCTATTACCTGCTGCGATGGCTCTAGCAGTTTACCCATCTCCTGCTCGATAGCCCTCTCATCCAAGGTTTCGAAATCGGATCGACTGAAGGTCGTGATACCGCCGCTGAGTTCATACCATGCAAATCCACTTGTCCAGGGTGCATGTTGATAGCTGCCCTGGCGCTTACGCGAAAGCAAGTAGAGCCGGCCTGGCCGGTAGATCAGATTATAACTGGCCTCGCGCTCATGCAGTGCCTCTATATGCGCCCAGGCCGCCGACCCAGTGCTGAAAACCTCGCATGGCAGTGGATAGTGCATTTCCCCTCCATTGTGATCCCAACACGCCTGCTCTACAGGCAAAGGCGTGGAACGCACATAAAACTGGAAATGGAGGTGATTGACTGAGGCGTAGGCACCATAACTGTTGTAGGCGATACCCAGATCCGGCAGTCCAGACCCTAGATACTCGACCAGAGACCAAACATAGTCATGGTATTGACGGGTTAAAAATTGCGGATTTCTCATTTGCCGATGCGGCACCAATAATCCATGCAGTGGCGCGAAGGGGAACTTATTATAGAGCAGTTCAACCTCGGCCCCCAGCAACTCCCCCATCCACAGAGCCTCTTTTCGAAGATAGGGCTTATTGAAATTGAATCCGTCCGGATCAAAGGGGCGACTGATCCCCATCACTGGCTGTCTGCTCATGCGCGAGGGTCGAAACGCCCGAATATGGTTGAACTGCAGTTCCCACCGCCCCGATTGGCGAAACTCTGTGGCCTGCGCACCCTCAAATCCGATCGCTATCAGCTTCAGGAAGACCAGTTGATCATCCTCGGCACCCGCCAGTTCTCGGCCTTCGCCCAAGGCCTCCCGACAGTAGGCGGCCAACTGATCGAATCGATGCGCCAAATCCCGCTTGAGTATTCGATAGATTTCAGTATCGAAACAGGCGTTGGCATGCACCAGGATGTAGCTACCCAGCCCCGGATTATTCAGCAACCGCTGCAACCCGGCAGTGAATGCCCGCCTCAGTACCTCAACTGAGTCAAAGGGGGGTGCAGTCTCCAACTAATCAGTGCGCATGGCCCTGTTGGCCACTCTGCTTCATCTGCATCATCAATTTACGCACCGGGGCATCTACCTTCAGGTTCGATCCATCTTCGAACGTCAAGGTCAACGACACATTCTCATCCGGCACCAGCTTCTGCTTCAGGCCGATCAACATCACGTGCAGCCCACCGGGTTGCAGCTTGACCTCCTCACCTGCAGGCAGATCGATCTTTTCCACCTTGCGCATGCGCATCATGCCCTCTTCCAGGGTATGGGCATGCAACTCCACCACCTCAGCCGTGGGACTGCTTGCCGCTATCAAGGCACTCCCCTGCTCACCCGTGTTGTGCAAAACCATAAATGATGCCGAATTAGGCTGACCGGGTGGTACCGCCCTGACATAGGGATCATTCACCATGATGCCATCTGCGACAGAAGCAGCGCTAACCGTCTGGCACAGGCTGATGAGAAACAACCCGATTAGAGAAAAACGATTGATATAGGACATGAACTAACTCCTTCTTTTAAATCACTATCTGCAGTCTATCCCCGCAAGATATGTAAACCGACCATGGCTGACTCAAACTGTAGCGAGGATGACATTGTTGCCCGCCCCAAGGCAATCCAAATTTCAAGTTCATCGCGCTATTTCATCGCTTTCATACGTCATTTAACACAAAGCAGGTTATTTACCCCATCCAATCAACCCAATTGGGTTGTCGCCACAAAAAAAGCGCCTGTCGCTGAGACAGGCGCTTTTTTTACCTTCCTAATTTAGGATGAGGATTATCGAATTCAGAGTGTCAGCACCCAATCCACGATGGCTTTAATATCCTCATCACTGACATGGGCGTTAGGGGGCATAGGTACAGGACCCCAAACACCGGTGCCACCCGCCTTAACCTTTGCGGCAAGCATCTCAGCGGCGCCTTCCTGGCCCTTGTACTTGGCGGCAACCTCTTTGTAAGCAGGTCCGACAACCTTGGTTTCGACCTGGTGACATGCCATGCAGCC
>JASFJX010000392.1:0-4491 GCA_050119385.1 Candidatus Thiodiazotropha sp.
GCGGTTGGAAGATGAGCGAGGTCGCCGGTTCCGAATTTGAACTCAAGGCCGACCTGGTTACCCTGGCAATGGGCTTTGTCCATCCGGTTCATGAAGGTCTGCTTGAGGAGCTGGGTGTGGAGCTTGACGCTCGCGGTAACATCAAGGCTGAGACAGATGGGGCAAATGCCTATAAAACCTCTATCGATGGAGTGTTTACCGCGGGCGATATGCGTCGTGGGCAGTCCCTGGTGGTATGGGCGATCAGAGAGGGACGCCAGGCCGCAAGAGCGGTGGATGAATATCTGATGGGTACAACCGATCTGCCACGCTGGTAATTATTATTGACCCGGCGGCTGAACTGAACCTATTCAGTTGCCGGATTAGTATCTACATTAGGATTGGTGGAAATGGTGTCCACCGGTACTTGATTTGATGTGGAGAGCAAAATGCCAAACAGAGAGACCTCCGCTACCGAAGCAAAAGAGAATCGCTGTAATCCCACGTCTCCATTATTACCGCCGTTGGGTATGGATTCAGAGGATATTTCATTCGATTTTCGTCGCTACTTCGCCCATACACTGGGGCGCGACGATCACTGTACATCCAGTCACTATCCCTATAAAGCACTGGCATTGGCGGTTCGTGACCGATTAATCGAGCGTTGGAAGCGCACGCGTTCCACCTACGAGAAGGAAGACTGTAAACGTACTTTTTATCTATCCCTGGAGTTTCTCATGGGGCGTACCCTGAGCAACGCCATTCTCAACCTGGATGTGAGTGAGCAGGTGAGTCAGGCCTTCATTGCTCTGGGTATCGATCTGGATGATATTCGCGAGAGTGAACCCGATGCCGGACTCGGTAACGGTGGCCTGGGGCGCCTTGCAGCCTGTTTCCTCGATAGCTGTGCCACCCTGCAACTTCCGGTGCGGGGTTATGGATTGCGCTATGAATATGGAATGTTCCGCCAGCATATTGCCAATGGCTATCAGATCGAGGATCCCGATCACTGGTTGCGTGATGGTAATCCCTGGGAGCTTGAGCGTCCTGAGTATACCCAGCGGATAAAGTTTGGAGGCTACACCGAGCATATCAACGGTTCCGTGCGTTGGGTCGATACGCTGGATGTACTGGCCGTACCCTATGACCTGCCGGTGCCCGGTTATCGCAACGGTACCGTCAACACCTTGCGCTTGTGGAAGGCGGCGGCGACGGACGAATTCAACTTGGAGGAGTTCAACGCCGGCAGTTATACCGAGGCGGTTGAGGCAAAAAACCATGCCGAACACATCACCATGGTACTCTATCCCAACGACGCCAGTGAGAACGGCAAGGAGTTGAGGCTGCGCCAGCAGTATTTCCTGGCTTCCGCGAGTCTCAAGGATGTGATTCGTGAGTGGGTAGAGCATCACAGTAACTTCGACGATTTTGCCCATAAGAACTGCTTCCAACTCAATGATACCCATCCCAGCATCTCTGTTGCGGAGTTGATGCGTCAATTGATGGATGAGCATGGCCTGTCTTGGGATCGGGCCTGGAAGATAACCCGAAGCACCATGGCCTATACCAACCACACGCTGCTGCCTGAAGCGCTGGAGCGCTGGTCGGTAACATTATTCAAGGGTCTGCTGCCCAGACTGCTGGATATTATCTATGAGATCAATGCCCGTTTCCTGAGTGAAGTGGCTCAGCACTGGCCCGGGGATAACGAGCGCTTGCGGCGTATGTCGATCATCGAAGAGGGGCATACACCGATGATACGTATGGCCTATCTGGCCATCATCGGCAGTTTTTCGGTCAATGGTGTCGCAGCCCTGCATACGGAGTTGCTGAAGAAGGGGCTGTTCCATGACTTCTATGAGTTGTGGCCAGAGCGCTTCAACAACAAGACCAACGGTGTCACACCGAGACGTTGGCTCGCCGCATGTAATCCTGGTCTTCACAGACTGCTTGATGAGACCGTGGCCAATGGTTGGATCTCGGACTTGCCGGCACTGGTGAAACTGGAAGCCTATGGGGATGATCCATCATTCCAACAAAAGTGGCAACAGGTGAAGCGGGAGAACAAGCAGCGCTTGGCGGAGTTGGTCAAAATCGACTGCAATGTGAGTTTCGACTGCGATGCCATGTTTGACGTTCAGGTGAAACGCATTCACGAATATAAACGACAGTTACTGAATATCCTCCATGTCATCCATCTTTACAATCGCATCAAGGCGGGCGATACCAAGAACTGGACCAAACGCTGCGTACTGATCGGTGGCAAGGCGGCCCCTGGTTATCATATGGCGAAACTCATTATCAAGCTGACTAACAGTGTTGCCAGGGTGGTGAACAATGACCTCCAGGTGGGTGATCTCCTGAAAGTCGCATTCCTACCCAACTACCGGGTTAGCGCAATGGAGGTGATCGCACCGGGTACCGACCTGTCGGAACAGATCTCTACCGCAGGCAAGGAGGCGTCCGGTACCGGTAATATGAAGTTTATGATGAATGGCGCGGTGACTATCGGCACCCTGGATGGCGCCAATATAGAGATTCTCGAAGAGGTCGGCGAATCCAACTTCTTTCTCTTCGGCCTTACCAGTGAACAGGTGGAGGCGGCTCGCCATCATTATATGCCCGACCAAATAATCGATCAGGACTTGGATTTTAAACGAGTGATACAGCTCCTGGAGAGTGGTTATTTCAACCAATTCGAACCTGGAATTTTCGACCCTGTAATACAGTCGATACGCAATCCCTATGACCCCTGGATGACAGCCGCTGATTTTCGTAGTTACATCGACGCCCAGGAGCAGGCGGCGATGGCCTACCAGGATCAGAAACACTGGACCCGTATGAGTATCGTGAATTGTGCAAAGAGCGGACGTTTCTCCACTGATCGCACAATCAACGAATACAATCGGGACGTCTGGCATTTACAGCCGATGCAGATCCCCTCCGTAGATGGAGTTGTGTAGCGACCGTGTCCGAACTGCCCTGTTGGATCTACCGTAGCCCCCGCAAGGATGAGATGTATCTCTACATCGCCAGGGAGGATGATTTCACCTGTGTGCCCCAAGCATTGCTGGAGCGCTTCGGCAAGCCGGTGCAGGTCATGGAGATCAGCTTGACCGAAGAGCGAAAACTGGCCCGTGAGGATGTGAAACTGGTAATGTCGAATCTGCTCTCCCAGGGTTTTCATCTTCAGATGCCGCCGAAAATGGATGTGGATCTCTACACCGGCGATTGAAATAAGTCCACTTGCTGTAACAAAAGGATCTGGGGGGGGTGTTCTGTCATCTATCCTGTTAACTGGTTGGCTTAACCGGTGGCCAGTTGGACATATAGTATGGAGCGTCATCTTTCATAGAATCAAGGAATGTCATGTCGTTACTGAGAGAGCGCTTAACTGCCGTCACTGTCGTTGCTTTATCCCTTATCCCCTTAACCGCTGAAGCGGTCAATCTGTCCAGTGATTCGACGGGGCAGGTTCTGCTCTATCCCTACTACAACGCCAATCAGGGCAATACCACCTTTCTCTCGGTGACTAACACCACCGCTACAGCCAAGGCGGTCAAGGTGCGTTTTCGTGAAGCTCTCGGCGGGGAGCGTGTTTTCGACTTTACCCTCTATCTCTCACCCGAGGACGTTTGGGTGGGCGCGGTTGCTCAGCAGGGGGGGGCGGTCAGACTGTCTGTGCCCCTCGATACCTCCTGCACATTACCTGTTACCGCAACACTGACAACCACAGACTTCAGTGCCGCCCGTATCGATAGCGCCTATGACCCGGATGAAGATGGCACCCAAAGTGCTGATGAGGTTCTGGAGCGTCTCTCCGAAGGCTATGTTGAGATCATCGAACTGGCGGAGCTGCCTGCTACCGATAGTGCCAGCGATATCGCTGTTGCGATCACCCACGATCAAGATGCAACCCCGGTGGCGCCAGTGGATTGCTCGGTGGCTGCCAGCTTCAATGATACGACCGATCTTGGCGCAATTCTCGATGCGGGAACAGTAACCGCGAGTGGAGTGACCCAGGATTTCCAGTCACCTGGCGGTGGCTTAATCGGCAACGCCGCCATTTTCAACGCCTCTTCCGGCGTCTACTTTCCCTACAACGCAACGGCGCTGAGGGCGTTTGCCACCAATCCGATCTGGTGGCCCCAGAACAGTGAAGCATTTACCCATGTCGAGGGTGTCGAGAGCGATGGCGAGGATAGTGCGGGTAATGCCATCTCCAACTACCGCACGGCGGATGAAGGTTCCACCGTACCCTCGGCCGACGGCACGCAGAACCGTGACCTGCCCGATTTGAGCACGCCTTCAATGGCGGAGGTCACCGCTGACAGCTCGGCCTATATGGCGTTCAGTCATGTTGCCGCTACCGGAGAGCTGGCCATCAACAGCGGCAGCTTTGGCGGGTCCGCACCGGATGCCATGCATGACAAGGCATCTGCGGTCAGCGCGGTACTCACGGGTAATCAGATTATGGGTGAATACATCACCACGGGTGATTATGCGACTGAA
>JASFJX010000393.1:0-4490 GCA_050119385.1 Candidatus Thiodiazotropha sp.
AATGGCCGATGCGAATGTATCGAGCAGGATTGGTTGTGTAGGAACGGGCATGCTAGATTGAGTGCGAAATAGGCCAAACCGATGGCCCTGATTCGTTCCTTGTCATGTTTAAGGGCCGCATTCTCCAGCTCATCAAGCAATCCCGATTTCGCCAATACCTCCATATTTTTCTCAAATCGCGAAGTCACCTCAGCACGTCTTGCTTCGGGCATTGATTCTAAAAGGTTTAACAGCGCTGCGCCTTCTACTTTACTGATGGGCACCAGTTGAGAGCAGCAGGCACCACATCCGCTTCGACAAGAGATCCGCTTGCCGTTCTCATTTACCTCGGCAATCGCGATTTCCACTACCTTATCGGTAATACTCTGGAAAAAAGGCAGTAATTCATGCAACTGAACCCTTTCATTGGCAAACTGGGCAGAGAAGCGAATGCTGTGCTTGCCAATACGAATTTCTGCGTTTACTGTCTCGGTTTGTGGATTGTTGTCTGTCAAAATCCGGGATCTTTGATTAAGCGGGTATGGGATATATAACGATGACAAATAATGACATGCTAATCAAGCTCTTCGATATGACAATCGATTGGAGTTTCATTTCACAGCAGGCGCAACGGCAGGTTACGATCCGCAAGCCGATCGGTCCCGATCAAGCGCTAATCCTTACCTGGGCTGAAAGTTTCTTGCCACAGACCTGGTTAGGTGAGATTCAGCGGGCATTGAACAATACGCCTTGCTCCTGTTTCATCGCGCAGCGGGATTCATCACTGCTTGGGATTGCCTGTTATGACGCGACCGCACTGGGTTTTTTCGGCCCCCTCGGCGTCATTGAATCTGCCCGTGGTAAGGGCATCGGTGGCTCATTGACCAAGGCATGTTTGTTGGATATGCGTATGAAGGGTTACGGCTATGCGGTAGTTGGTATGGCGAGCAGCGTAGATTTTTATCGCAGGATTGCAGATGCAGTCGAAATCCCCGGTTCAAGCCCGGGTATCTACCGATCGACATTAGCATTAAAGAACTGAGTAACACTACCAGTAAATTATGCGAAAATAATCCGCATAGTATTTGTGCTTATTTCCCGTGAACTAACAGCTGTAGTTGATCTTTCAAGTTTCAGATATCAAAGAACAAAGAGCAGTAACAGTGCGACCAGGATGAAAACGCCGGCAACCCGTGACTTTGCTTTGAATACCGGGGTGTCTATCGTACTAGCACGCTGGTACTCACGACCTGCAACAATGGCGTGGAAAATGCCGATTGCGAGAAATAGTAGCGGTATCCATATTTGCATCGACATTACTGTTCTGCCAATAGTTGCATCTGATGCTTTGCTGTCGCTGATGTGTTGAACAATGGCTGCTCGGGATTGAGCAACGCCAACTCGATTGCAGCTGCACGCCGTTGGCGCTGATAGCCGTTTATCAATACGTTCAGACAATGCTCATGCGTTATTGGATATCCAGTCAAATAGCGTTCACCCGATGTGAACCTCCCCTGGTTAATATCCCACCATTGGGATACTTGTTCATGATCTGGCCAGGGGAGTTCTTCATCCGGGTCCATCGCTACATCTTCATCCTCGGGGTTTTCACTTGGACCAGCCTCGAATCCCTCCGGTTGATCACCATCCAAATCTTCGTACGCAAGGTCTACACCGGTGATCATGGTGAATGATTCGCCAGCCAGGCGACTGTATTGAGGCTTTTGCATCAAAGAGATCAGCCAAGGTATTGCAACCGGATCACCGACAATGCCAGTTGCTTCGATAATAGCCCTTTCAAAATCCGGTTTTTTTGTATGTTCCCTTACCCAGCTCACTGCAGATACCTTATCCATAGCACGCAAGCCAAGAATAAGAGCATGCTTTTGAAATTCACCCTCCATTTCAAAAAAAGGCTGAAGGAACGACAATCCTGCTGCATCACCAAGCAATGTAGCGGACCATGCCGCCCAAAACCGGCACGATAACTCGTCAGCATCCATGTGCTCATTCACAGCCGGAAGCAGGTCCTGGCGCCGCAGTTCTCCAATACTGCGCAGTGCCCTGGCGCAGACAGAGGAATTGGAATCCTGCAGGCCCCGTGTAAGGTAACCACCGCAATCCACGCGATGAATTGCACATGCACTTAATCCTATTTGTCTAAGCAAAGCCTCATTAGAATTCAGCCAATTGACCACAAATCCCTGCAGCATTTCCTTTGGCAGCCAACCAAGCGCTGAAAGCAGGCCTCTTGTACATTCAGGTGTGTCATAGACCGCTTCTAAAATTATATCTATCCAATCTTCTTTTACATTATTCAGTGCCGTGAACGCTGCGGAAAAGACTTCACCGGATTCCTTGTGCTGCAGCCCCGCTTCACAAATCGGCCACACCTCATCACCAGCTACGCACAGCCCGTCCAGATGAGCATCGATGCGCTGCTCAAGGTCTTTTAAATCCGCGATATTGAAGTGAGGTTCTCTGACTGCGTTATCACGCAGAAGCCATAAAAAAGAACACTCCTCAAAATGTTGCGATATAATGTGATCAATAATCATCAAACTGCTGCTATGAGTCCTCGTCATTTATGCTCATTAAATATTCATTCCCCTCGATTTGTAACTCTTTATATGTCGATTCAATCATTTGCTGCAATTGCGATACTTGGAATGCTATTGTGGGATTTAAAAAATCCCTTGGCAGTACACTACCAATTAACTCGTTAGATCGAATTGAAAAATATTCCTTCATGCGATTAAAAATCGCTTTTCTCCACCTTATAAAGCTATCAGCATCAGGTAATATATGAAGTGCTATTTTTTCTGCGAAAGCACTATCGATTTCTGCATTATCTTCATCCATCCCGTAAAATGTATTAATAACTGTGGTTAATGATAAGCAAATTGGACCCAGCACTCTCCCTTCCCATAATTCATCATCAAGTTCTTCAGGCAACACAAAATCATTTGTAATAGAATAGGCCCAGCATGCATCCAAATATCGTCGCGCTTCTTGACTCTTTTCATGTTCACTGTATCTTGCAAGAACCCATTCGGCGCACCCTAGTGAGTATGACAATTTACAATTGTGTGTTACTGTCGATAGAAACATTTCTACTTCAACATCATTTTTACCCAATAATCTATAGGGATCCCAGTCATCCCAATCATACTGTAATGGGTGGATTTGCATTTCCTTTGCAGGAATAAATTTAGGATATATAACTGGCATCTTAACACTTCAGCCTATCTTTTGATTCTGAACTCTGATTTTTGTCGCAAACAATAACTTTGTTGCACTGTTCACCATTTTCTCCACAGTTCATAAACTTAATTAGTTTTGCACAGTTTTCACAAACTGGCCGTGAAACGTTCAATACCAATTGGCCATTGCCACCTTCTGATAACCATTTTTCAATAATTTTTGCTTCTGCATGTCTATGATCTTTTTGCCCTTTTCGATAGGAAAACTTTTTACCAGTTCCACAACCTTTTCCTGCTGTACTGGTCTTTCCTGGAGTTGATGCACCTTTAGCATAATGAGTCCTTCTTTGTGCTTGGCCAACTGTTTTCCTGCTATGCGCGGGTATTACATTTTGAGCCCCAGGACTACCACCGATTACGATACCGATCGCAAGAGTAGTTGCAGGTGGTGAACGCCCTTGATACGCATCTGAGATACGCCTGACTTCCCGCCTTGTAACAGAATCCTCGTGAATTCTAGACATATTACCAGGCAGATTATCAGCTTCATCGGCTAGTTTTTCTTGTGCCTCTTCACAGATAGGTGAGCTTGGTGGAAGTATCATGCCATCTTGATTTGGAAATGGTGGTGTCTGACCAATTTGAGATGCATGATTATGCGTTGTCAAATCAAGATGCCGGGTTACATTTTTACCCTCGATCTTCACATCCATCGACCACGAGTTGAAATATACTTTACCTCTGTTAACGCTTGTTATAACACCTTTTTTCGTTGCAGATCCGGCCTCATCACCCACAGATTTCTTATAGTATGATTTATTTTTTAACATAACCTCCTTGCCGGAAATTTTTACCTTTTTGCTTCCAGACGTTGTGTCCTTCGCAAACCCCGTATTGGGATATGGAATCGGAATACCGGGTGGTGTTGTTGGATTCTCAGGGGGTGTCATACAAACATCAGGAAAAGAACAAATAGTTTTTCCATCGGCCTTCTTGCAAGATAGTTCTCTCCCATTCGCATATACTTCGTTCGCCATCAGTTATGCGCTCCAGTAGTGTTCCAACTCAAACATAATGAAGTTCTTCGCCCATCGTCATTTCCCATATGTGCCAGCATACGATAACCTTTTGTAAAGCCCTTCTCACATGCCATCTTCAATATAGATAACATAACTAAACCCTGAGTCGCTCCCACTTCGCCGACACAATCCGCAGGGTGCCAGATATCGAATTCCTCTTTTCGTTTACGCAGGGTGCGGCTGAGTGCGAGACTTGCTTCCTTGAAGTAGTATTGTTCGCCAGAGATAT
>JASFJX010000394.1:0-4489 GCA_050119385.1 Candidatus Thiodiazotropha sp.
CGGCACCCGTAGGCATCGATATCGAACAGGCAAACACCGCGCCCCCGGAGGAACTGCTGTCCGCCGTGCTACACCCGTATGACCACTTCACCCCCAAACCGACCTCTCCCACTGAGCGCTTCTACACTGCCTGGACCCTGAAGGAAGCGGTCAGCAAAGGGCTCGGGATCGGTCTGGCACTGCCATTCGCCCAGCTGCGCCTGGAACCAACCGCACCGGCGCGATACCGATGCAGATATAGGGATGAGCCCTGGCATGCCGGACGCCGACGGCTGGAGGATGGTGCCCATCTCGCATTTGCGTCTCTTACCTCTTGGAGCAAGATACGACTATTACGAATTCAGCAAATACTCTCTTGACCTGTCTATAGCTTCATACCTGATACTTTTCTTTGAGAACAATACATAGAGCATTTATTGAAGAGGAAATATGATGACTACATTAAATACAAGCAGGTCCGACGCCATCGTCAGTAAATTTCTCGCTAGAAAAGTGGAGTTCTTAAGGAAAGTGCAGGTCTTTGAAAAAGTGTTCGACAGTTCACCTGATGTTGTGTTTGGGCAACTGTGTCCTTCTCGTGAGGCCGACTGGATTAACGGTTGGACCGTAGATCTTAAATACACCACGACTGGTTATACGGAACCGTTATGTGTATTCCGTACACCCTCAAATAATATCTTTGGATCCGCCCTGTGGATGTTAACGCGAGTGGAGCATAATGAACTGCTGGAGGCTGTGATCATCCCTGATGATATGGATAAGATGGAGCACCTTAGAATTGACCTGGTTAACCATGGTGATGGTACCTGTAAAGGTATCTGGACTTTGAGAGCGTTGACTGAGATACCCTTAATAACTGAGCGGCTGCCTTCTGTGTCATGAGCTGACAGTAGCGCAGGATCATGTACTCATATCGATAGGTAACCCGTGCATACTCATCAGCCCATGGTATATCTTCCAAGCAACGTCCATGGGTCGGACAGTGAATCTCACGCGGGTAGTACAATAACCACACCGTCCAACCGCACACTGGAATATCTCGCCAACGGCGTAGCCCTGGACGTATCCGTACGATCTTCCCTCTGCGCCCGCAGCTTGGGCAACGACAGCCATTTTTGTATGGTTTTACACCGATCTCCAGCTGATTGCCCTTTCTGAAGGTTAAACCGGTGACCTTCAGACCCTTGAACCTGAGCAGTTTTCCTATAAGCTTGTTAATAGTCATAGATTCCAAAACCTCTTTCATTTGATGCCTTAGCAACATCAAAAGATAGAGGAGAATCTATGGCTAATCTACACCTTACATCCTTTGCAAAATCCGGATTGACCCATATATAAACTACAATGGCTGGCCAACAACCGTAGTTGGGTCAATCTTTGCTTTCGTCTTTACCGCGGTAAATAGTCTGTTAATTGTCATAAATCTAATACACGATAAAGGACGCCGTGAAATCTATGGAACAGATGGCTGCTTAATATGGAAATTGATACATCAGTTGATTTGTCGTCAGCCATATGGTTAACCCGATACGTTAGCCACTTTTCATCCGAAGGCGAGTTTATTAGGTCATGGAAGGCTACGCATCGAACAGGACTTGCACATCCTTGGACTCTTCCCTCTTGACCTATGGCGAACAATCTTGCCTAAGGAAATTAGTCCTATCTTTTCGAATTCAATGATCAGTTCTCAATACCTGAAGCTGATAAAAACAGACAAAGACCAAGCCATAGCAACGCACCTAGTGTGGTGTAACGAATCCACCACTATGTTTTTGGCGAGATGTTGATACAAACACCGTTTGGTGCATATCCGTAAAGCATTTGCTGTTGCACTGACTTTTGCCGTTGAAAACAAACAAGCACCGAGGACCTTGAAGGGGAATATCGCTCTGCGGCGTGTAACATCGTGTGATTGCGGAGCTAACACCTTGTTAGAATAAGAATAAGGTCAAACAGATACGAAGGCGGCTTTTGCAGGAAACACATTCCCATTACTGCAACGACTGGCCAAGTACGACCCTATATTAAATGTTGAAAATTTTAAGTAAATAGCGTTAGATTAGTAGTAACAGGACACCAAAGGGAGCCCAATATAATGGTCAATGAAGGCCCATGGACGCCTATCTTAGCGGATAAAATGCATCAATAGCTGTGCTGTGCCGTTCATATCAAAAAGTTTTCCCTTTAAATCAACATTGCGTCACGCTAATGGGCTGCTTAGTCCAACTAACATTTATCTGCCATGTGACGCACTGCAGATAAATGCTTATTTGTTAGGTTTCGTAAACGAGCATGGAAACAACAACAATGACTCAGTACATCTTCTTTTTGCCAGTTGTGGCAATACTTTTACTCCCAATACTTGGCATTAGAATTATTAGGCCTACGCATAGAGGTTTAGTTGAAAGGTTGGGGAAATATCATCGATTTGCCGAACCCGGTTTCCATTGGATAATACCATTTATCGATAGATTGTATAAAGTAAATACAACTGAGCAAATGATCGACACTGAACCGAAGGTGATAATCACTAATGACAATCTAAATGTCACTATTGATGCTCAAGTGTATTTCAAAATCAATCAGTACGAAATTAACGTAAAAAGCTCTCAATATAATGTGTATGACGTTCGCACTCAGATGGTTAACTTAGCAAGAACAACACTCAGGAACATCATCGGAACATTGACGTTAAAAACGATCAATAGCGAGCGAAACAAAATCAATAAAGAACTTTATGATACATTGATGAGTGAAACAAAGTCCTGGGGCGTTGAAATTATAAGAGCAGAGTTGAATCTAGTCGAGCCTCCTAAAGACGTTCAACGCACAATGAATCAAATTGTTATTGCAGAGAATGAAAAAATTGCCGCAATTGATTTTGCAACCGCAAAAGAATCCGAAGCTGACGGCCAAAAAAGAGCCACCATTAAACATGCAGAAGGAGTAAGAACATCCACAATCTTACACGCAGAGGGTGAGGCAAAAGCGATTAGGCTTATAAATGAGGCGGCTAATAAGTATTTTGTGGGTAACGCGCAGCTTCTAAAGCGTCTAGATACAGTGTCAAATGCACTTGAAGATAATACCACCGTTGTTGTTCCGTCAAACAGTGATTTAATCAATGTAATCGGTGATTTGGCAGGGACATTGCCAATCGACAAAAATCTTAACGACACCAAAACCCGACAAAAAGCGACAGCGGATGGGCAATGAGTATTAGTAAGAGGCCCCGTATCGATCCGTTCGGGTTCGGTAACCCGTCGACTCGCACGCTCGCAGCAACTGGAGCGCCACTCGCAACATGCAAAGCAGATGAGTGCTATTGGACAAATGCTAAATTCAGGGGTGCTGGTGAACCCGGCAGCAGGTTGGCGCTGAAACCAGTTCTTCCTTGCGTTGACCGAGGTCGCCAAGAAGCAAGGGATCCGGCCAGGGCAGTTCCTTCCCAACGAGATGGAATTCACACTCTTGAGACAGAACAGCCAGACCACATGCAGAGTTAGGATTGGCACTGGCTTTACCTACCACCTACCGCCTACCGCCTAGGAGCAAACAAAACACCGTCTTTATCCTATTTGGCTCTAAACTACGGCACCAGGATCATCGTTCAGATACAGATTTTCGATTGCAACAATAGATCGCTATTGCGTAGTGGCACACGGCCAATCCTGCTCCTGGCAAGATTTTGGCACACCCTACATCCCTGTAGATCGGATGCGCCGTTTACGGACCGAAGGATGGGTCATTGAATAAACACCACCTCTGGACGACGAGACCTGAGCGATAGCGCATTCAGTGGAATTTGTCACACTTTGCACTTTGCACTTTGCAGATATTCATAAAACAAGCAATATATCAAGAAAGCAAGCACCCCCGCTCAAACCATCCAAACAGAACAGATCAAGCCCTGAGGGTACCCGGTTTACGCGGGCCGTTCACAGTTTGATCAATCAAATCCATTAAATCCCAAAATAATGATAAGTATCCGCTCAAAATGACTTTTCCTCCCAGGTTTGCCCTTGCACTATACAGGTAGTTGATATCAAAATATGACTATCAACAGGGAAACGACCTCAGAGAGGGACACTAATGCATCTTACCGACTACCAACCTTGGTCCTACAAGCGACTTTTTCACCATCAGTTCTTACCCAGCAAGGGTGATAACAAGTTGTCATGTGGCAATGCATATACGACAGGATGTTTAAATGAGTAAATCATTTATGAGACGAACAACTCGGAGTGAATTTAAACCTTTTTTCTATACTTGGGATGGCAGCTAGTAGGATTCTCTAGGTTGCGAGCGGCTTAAGACGGACCCATATCCAAGAAAACCTGGACTGGGACACAATAAACTATACTTGGAACAATTTTTAACAGAAGCATAAACGGTAAAGTCGACTTATATGGTAATGTTAATTCAACTGTTTGATCCAACAATAGGGTATAGGATAAATCTGCTTTCGTTATAATCTGAGAATCCTGGG
>JASFJX010000395.1:0-4488 GCA_050119385.1 Candidatus Thiodiazotropha sp.
AAATCGGAAATTGCAGAAGCCATCAAACTGACTGAACGCAATATTGTTGATCAGCGAAGCCAGTTGCTGCATAAACGGATCATCGAGGGAGTACTGTTATTCGTTCTGCTGATGGTGGTGATATATTTTGCTTCGGATCGAACCGTCCTGCGCCCCCTGAAGCGACTCAAAAAAAATGCGCACCAGTTGGCTCAGGGCGATTTGGATTGCCCCATCGAACCCCATCGATCCGATGAATTGGGCGAACTGGCATCGAGCTTTGCTAATATGCGAGATGCCATTCGTGAACAGATCAAACGCTTGGAGACGGTCAACCAGGATTTGCGCCGAAACGAAGAACGCCTCAGGGCATTTATCCAAGCGTTGCCCGATGCCACTTATGTGTTCAATCGCCGTGGGATTTGTGAAGAGGTGCTGTCGACTAAAGAAGACCAGCTTTTCTCTACCGCCGTGATGCATAAAGGCAGATCGGTACACGATTGCCTTCCTGGAGAATTGGCCCCTCGCTTCATGAACGCTATCACGCATGCCTTGGATAGAGGCTCAACCCAGATTAATGAATACCGATTGGAAACAGACGGCAAGACGCGCTGGTTTGAGGGGCGCCTTTCACCCATGCGTAGCGCTGACGGCGTACTTGATATGACGATATGCATGGCACGGGAAATTTCCCATCGCAAAGAGGCCGAGCAGCTGCATAAGGCAAAAATCGAAGCCGAGGCGGCCAACGAAGCCAAAAGCGTCTTTCTGGCCACTATGAGCCATGAGATTCGTACCCCGATGAATGCTATTCTGGGTATGGCCGACCTGCTATGGGAATCGCCACTCACAAATGATCAGAAGAAATATGTGAGTGTTTTTCGCAACGCCGGAAATAGCTTGCTGAACATTATTAACGACATTTTGGATTTGTCCAAGATTGAATCGGGACACCTGGAGTTGGAATCAAACCCCTTTCATCTGATCGAAACGGTGGAAAATGTCTGTGAGAATTTTGCCTTCCATGCCAATGAACATAATCTGGAATTGATTTGCACTCTTGATCCGGAACTGCCAAGCTGGTTTGTCGGTGATCGTTTGCGGTTGCGGCAAGTATTGTCCAACCTGGTTGGCAATGCGATTAAATTCACCCATTCCGGTGAGATCGAAGTGAGCGCTGCGATAATGGCTTGCCCAAAAAGTGCTGCGTCTGAACCACTTTCGCTTTCAGGACAACAGATGATTCAATTCACCGTGCGCGATACAGGCATCGGAATCGCCCCGAATAAACAGTCCCATATTTTTGATCGCTTCACCCAAGTGGAATCCGACAGCATGCGCAACTTCGAGGGTACAGGACTTGGGTTGACCATTTGCCGGCATTTGGTGGAAAAAATGGGTGGAAAAATCTGGCTGGAAAGCCGTGTTGGTGAGGGCACGACGTTTTCCTTTGTGGTACAACTCGAGCAGATGAACATACGTTCGGATGCCTTCCAAACCCACACTCCGATTGCTGATCACTCCTTGAATGTTCTGTTGATCGATGACAATGCGGCCGCCCTTTCAAGTATGCAGAAGATGATTGCAAGCTCCGGCCTTCAAGTGAAGGTGGCCAGCGACCAAGACAGTGTTTCCCGTGCTTTGACCGACGCTTGCGATAATCAGAATCCTTTTGATATATTGCTGATCGACGCTGAAATGTACCTGACTGACCAGATTAATAATCAGCTGCAAGCACATCGCCGTATCGCTGATCGTGGCCACAAACTTTTCCTGCTCATTACACATCTATACCAAAAAATTCCCATTACACATTGGCAGAGTGAGGTTGATGGCTATTTCATCAAACCGCTTAGAAGAAATGAATTAATTGAAGCCATTGATCTGG
Source organism: Candidatus Thiodiazotropha sp. (assembly GCA_050119385.1). Taxonomy (GTDB): domain Bacteria; phylum Pseudomonadota; class Gammaproteobacteria; order Chromatiales; family Chromatiaceae; genus Thiodiazotropha. The sequence continues at coordinate 1,868 of JASFJX010000395.1, forward strand.
CCGCTGGCAATTCGCTCCAATCAAAGGCATACAGAAAAGTACCTGCAGCCATAAACTGTCAAGCTCTTGAGCCCTTACACATTCTTTTGGTTGAAGATAACATCAACAACCAGATGCTTTTCAAATACTACTTGGAAGATTGCGGCCAACGCATTGATGTGGCACAACACGGAAGTGAAGGCGTCCATCTATTTAAAAGCACCAAGTATGATCTTGTTTTCATGGATTTGGCTATGCCGGTCATGGACGGATATGAAGCAACCCGGGCTATACGTCGTTGGGAGGCGGACCAAGGTACAGACAAGGTACCCATTGTCGCATTGACGGCAGATGCGTTAAAAGGAGGCGAGAAAAAGAGCTTGGCGGCTGGATGCACGGACCATATTACCAAACCGTTTACAAAGAATCAGATCCTCGAAATTATACAGCAGTTCGGGGCTCGGGGAAAAAGCCGATTGAATTCGGCAGGGTACATTGAGTATATCAATTCAGATTTAAAAGAATTGATACCATCGTTTATGCACAATACCCAGCAAGAGATTAAAAAGCTCGAAGAAGCCATAAACCAAGATGACTGGCCCACCATTGAACGCATGGGCCACAGTATCAAGGGGTCATCCTTGGGCTATGGGTTTAAACGCATGGGCCTGATCGGTCGCAGAATGCAAGCAGCAGCAGGTGAAACTCAGGACAGGGAGAAGTTGGCGGCGTTGCTTAGAGAGTTGATAGAATATACAGAAAATATACAAGTAGTTTATGTGTAATTTGATTTGATCTGTAGTAGAAAGGTAGCACCATGAATATGCCGACATCCAATGTACCCGGCCCTGTCCTCATTGTTGAAGATGATCAAAAAATGGCCGATCTGGAGGCTCACTATCTGAAAAGAGAAAATATTCAGGTGCTGTTTGCCAAGGATGGCCGTCAAGCCATAAGAATGATAAGACAAAAAAAACCGGCTTTGGTAATTTTGGACATTATGCTGCCTCATATGGACGGTTGGGAGGTTTGCAAAGAGATACGCAAGTTTTCCACAGTGCCGATCATCATGCTATCGGCCCGCAACGAGACCATCGACCGAGTCATGGGACTCAACCTGGGAGCGGATGATTATATTACCAAACCGTTTGAATCCCATGAATTGATTGCCCGCATAAAGGCAGTGCTCAGAAGATACGATCACGATGGTCGATCTCCCGGTTCCATATTGCAGCATCATAACCTTTGTGTGGATCTGGATAAACGTTCCGTCAAAATCGGTCCTAAACGAATTGAGCTGACACCTCACGAATATTGCCTGTTGACTACTATGATGAAATGTCCTGGCAAAGTGTTCACACGGGATGAACTGTTAATGCATATCTATCCTCGATGCGAAGTGGTCGTTATCGATAAAGTCGTTGACATCCACATCGGAAAATTGAGGCGCAAAATAGAGGACAAACCACAAAAACCCAAATTAATCCTCGCGGTTCGGGGTGTCGGATACCGCTTTGCCGAGTCCTGTGACGAAGTGAATTGATCTTCGCTTGATGAGCCATTCTTGAAACCCTGAGTGTATCTCGTTCCCACGCTCCAGCATGGGAATGCCTATCTGGCGATCATCCGTAATGAGTTTTTAATATTCTACCCGCCGTATGCATTCCCACGCGAGAGCGTGGGAACGAGATACAGATTCTGGGGAGGAGCCTATTTTTTTACTTAATCTTGTCTACAGCTTTACCAATTCTTTGTTTTTAGTTGATAGGCTGTATTTATGTAGACAAGGGATCCGATTGCTGGGAAGGATAACCATGATACAACTGGACCGCTGCAAATTTCAGTTGAATTTAGCAATCTACAACATTGGATTATTGAGTAACCAAAAAGAGGTGAACAATGGGTAAAATCAAATGGTTTTCGCTTTCACTATTTATCCTGACGACCTTTGTTTGCCAGGCGGTTGCGGGCACAACATTAACGTTCTGGCATGGCATTGAGAGCCCGGATAGTATTCTCGTTCTTAACGAAAAGATGACTCTTTTCAAGGAGAAAACAGGGATTGAGGTCAAATTGGTGCATTATGGCTCTGCCGATCAGGTCAATGGCAAAATAATGACAGCAGTGGCAGGCAACAAAGCCCCTGATATCATGTGGTGGGGACCGATGAATACCGGTCAGATGGCTAAAACCGGAAAATTGGTCAAGATTGATGATTTGCTAAAAAACGACTCGTCGTTCGATAAATCGGATATCTACCCTGGACTGTGGGAAGGGGGAAGCTACCAGGGTGCCGTGTGGACCTTTCCATTTTCCGCCAACAATGTGGCGCTCTACTACAATAAAGATCACCTTCAGGCCGCCGGCTTGGATCCAAACGGGTTAAATACATGGGATGATCTTAAAACTTATGCAAAAAAATTGACTACAAAAGACCGCTACGGCCTGGAGTTGTCTATCGGCACGGGCGAGTGGTTGACCTTTTCGACTCTGCTGCCTTTTCTATGGCAGGCCGGTGGCGATCTTGTCACCTCCGATGGGGGCAAGGCCGTTTTTAATTCCCAGGCGGGAGTCGAGGCGTTGGAATACTTGAGCGACTTGGTCAATAAAGATAAATCCGCCAAATGGTCCGAGGTGGGAGC
>JASFJX010000396.1:0-4487 GCA_050119385.1 Candidatus Thiodiazotropha sp.
CACCCGTCCCGGCAGCTCCGGCACATTGGCCAGGGCGATTTCCATCGCCTGCTCCAACGCCCGGCGGATCTCCTCCGGTACACCTGATGCCGACTGATAGGCGGTCAGCAACTGGTAGGGAAACGCCCTGGCCTTGTGGATGGACTCCACATCGGTCAGGCGCCGCGCAAGCTTCTTGACCATCTTCGGCTGCTTGAACACGCCGTGACGCTGAAAGCTGTTGAGGTTCATCCGCACCATCTGCCATCCCCCACGCAGCGCCAGGGTTGCCCACTGCGACTCGCTCAGCGGCAGCGAGGTCAACATCTGGAACGGCACCTTGGGCAACTTTCCGCCTTTACGCTTGTAGCGCTCGAAGCTGTGCACAGTGACCGGCAGCGATGCCATGTCATAGGGTTTACCGATCAGCCAGGCGAAGAAGGCCGAGCGCCAGGCTTGCGCCGGCTTCGGATGCACCATCTTCACCACATCGGCCAGTGACGGCGCATTACCCACCGCCGCCGCCAGCAACTGCTGCTCGCTGGCCTTGTTCAGCCATTGCTGCACCAGGCGCTTCGGCCGGGTTCCCAGAGACTTCCGACCCAGCGCCCCACTGCGCAGGATCTGCACGAAGTTGCGCAACATGCGGCCGTTATCGATTACCTGAGCGAATGCCACAGGCAACCAATCACTGCCGCGTGTGGCCAATATGGCGCACAGCAGTGCCGGCATATCCTTCATTCCCCCATGATGGCGGCACCAGATCGCTGTGCGGGCGATGAACTCCGGCTCCACCCGGGCGCACAATTCGATCACTTGTTCCAGCTGGGTCTCCGCCCCGGCATAGTAAGTGCCATTCAGGCATCCGGTTACCGCATACTGGGCCAGGGCGTGTTTCGCGCTCAGACGATAGGCGTTTCCACCGGCTTCGTTGAAGGTATCGGTCTTCAGTGAACCTTGGGCCGCACCGGGAAAAAGCATCTTATTAGCCATCTTTCCGACTCTTTTGTTAAATCAAAATTTCTAAGTTGTCCTAATTATTGCGAAGGGCGTGCCAAGTTTATTAATTAGCTATTAAGATATTGTTTTACATGAAATAATTTATTTTAATTGTGGATTCAGAGCCAAGTAAACTTTGCTTGATATGTTTCATATTTATATTTATATATACAATTTTATAAAATATTATCGTTAATTCGGGGCTTGTCTGAGCGACTTTGAGGGTGGAAGGAGGCATGGAATGAAAAACACGGTAGTGCTGGGCTTTCTTGGCGCTGTACTGGATCAGGGGCGTGGCAATGGCCGCTGGGAGAAGTGGCGTCCCAGCATATCGCTTTGCCAGCAGGAGGATCTGCTGATCGACCGCCTGGAACTCTTCTACCAGCCGGACAGATACCAGCGCTTGAAGGAGACCCTGGGCAGGGATATCGCCAGGGTATCGCCGGAAACAGAGCTGGTCTGGCGTCCCATGCCGCTAGACGATCCCTGGGATTTCGAACAGGTCTACGCCGCCTTGCACGACTTCGCCCGGGGCTACCCCTTCGAGCCGGAGCAGGAGGATTACCTGATCCACATCACTACCGGCACTCACGTGGCCCAGATCTGCCTGTTTCTGCTCACCGAGGCGTACTATTTTCCCGCCCGATTGCTGCAGAGTTCGCCGCCGCCCAAGCAGCGGGTGGGGGAGGTGGGTAGCTACACCATCATCGACCTCGATCTGTCGCGCTACGACCGCATCGCCCAGCGCTTCGCCGAGGAGCGGGAGGAGACCCTCAGCCTGCTGAAATCGGGTATCGCCACCCGAAATCCTGCCTTCAACCGCATGATAGACGCTATCGAAAGGGTGGCCAACCGCTCCACCGCACCCATCCTGCTGCTCGGCCCCACCGGTGCCGGTAAATCGTTTCTCGCCAGCCAGGTCTATCAGCTCAAACGTCAGCGCCACCAGATCAGCGGCCCCTTTGTCGAGGTCAACTGCGCCACACTGCATGGCGAAGGCACCATGTCGGCCCTGTTCGGCCACACCAAGGGAGCCTACACCGGCTCGGTCAGCGACCGCGAAGGACTGCTGCGCCAGGCCGACGGTGGCTTGCTGTTTCTGGATGAGATCGGCGAACTGGGATTGGACGAACAGTCGATGCTACTCAAGGCGATCGAGGAGAAACGTTTCTACCCGATGGGATCGGATCACGAGGTGGAGAGTCATTTTCAGTTGATCGCCGGCACCTGCCGTGACCTGCGCATCGATGTCGAGCAGGGGCGGTTCCGCGAAGACCTCTATGCCCGCATCAACCTCTGGACCTTCCATCTTCCGGGTCTGGCGGACCGGCCGGAAGATATCGAGCCCAATCTGGAATTTGAATTAGAACGCCAGGCGGGGGAGCTCGGCCGCCGGCTGAGATTCAACAAGCCGGCCCGGCAACGCTACCTGGCCTACGCCACCGCCCCCGACACCCCTTGGCGCGGCAATTTCCGTGAACTATCCGCCTCGGTCTCCCGTCTGGCCACCCTGGCCGAAGGAGGGCGCATCACAGAAGCCGACGTGGAGGACGAGATCTACCGCCTGCGCAACCAATGGCGCAATGCTGACACTGACGACCATGGGCTAGAGAGGCTCCTGCCAGCCGAAACCCTGGCGCAGATCGATCTGTTCGACCGTCTGCAACTGGCTTCAGTGATCAAGGTCTGCACCAAATCAGCCTCCCTCTCCGAGGCAGGACGCACCCTGTTCAACGCCTCCCGCCAGCGAAAAAGCAGCAACAACGACGCCGACCGGCTGCGAAAATATCTGGCCAAGTTCGGTTTGACCTGGGAGAGTGTTTGCGTCGGATGAATAGAACCGATATTGTGATAATTCACGAAAACCGTCAGTCCACAAAAAATAATGCTTTTACTAATCAATTAACTAAACAGGGATACAGATATTATTAAAGCCATTGGAGGAAATAATCGAGGAGCTAATACGGTTATGGGAGATAGGAAATATAACCAGCGTTTTAGTCACTAGCAATGAAGGGTTGCCCCATTAAGCGCCACGACATATGAACGTTCTCCACTTTTATGATTTGATTATTAAGAGGAACTGTTTCAAAACAAGGAGGTAACATGAAAAATTTAAGCGGCGTTTTGATTTCACTGATTAGCATAGCAATGACGGCACTTGTCGCTGGGTGCTGCACCACCCTGACCGAGAGGCACGAAGTTGTTACAACCGTTAATTCAGCAGATGAGAGCCCAATCACATATGGCGTTCGTGGTGATGGTGATATTACAGTCGTTTTTATTCATTGCTGGACATGTAACCATGAATTCTGGCGTCCACAAATAGAGGCTTTCTCCAATGAGCACCGCGTTGTTTGGATAGATTTAGCGGGCCATGGATTATCCGGAAGCAACCGAACACAGTACACCATGCGGGCATTTGGTGAAGATGTTGCCGCTGTGGTCCGAGAACTCAATGCTGAAAAGGTTGTTTTGGTCGGTCACTCCATGGGTGGGCCTGTAGCCATAGAAGCGGCAAACAATCTAGGCGACAGAGTAATTGGCATAGTCGGCGTGGATACCTTCTATACGCCTTTTGAATACCCTAACTCCGAGACAGCCATCAACGAATTCGTAAAACCCTTTAGAGATGATTTCAAGTCTGCGTCCGAGAGCTTGGTTCGGTCAATGTTTAAGCCCTCCGCCGATCCGGAGCAAGTCACTTCAATCGTCGACCAAATGTCGATTGTGGATCCGCAGATGGGCGTCAGTGCAATTTATGAAATATTCAAATGGAATGCACAAAGCACACCCTCTGCACTCGACGCCCATTCAGACATACTCTGGAATATCAATGCCGAGCCAACAGAAAATACCCAAGTAACAAATGACAGGCTGATCATTATTCCAGGCGTGGGTCATTTTGTAGCGCAAGTCAAACCTAAAGAATTTAACATTACGCTAAAACGGATTATTTCCATGTTGCAAACAAAATAAACAGGCTACTGAACCGTACCTGGTCGCGCCGACGCTCTGCTTCTGCTTTAATCAGGGATGTAGAAAAATCGGTACGCTAGGCCTGTCAGTTTTTCAAGTTTAACGCTTGTTTTAATAAAACTTTTGAGTTAATCCAAAAACTGGTTTCGCACTTGTTGTATTGCATTGATTCTTTCATGCCAAGCACCATGCATCTCTAAATTAATAATATTCCTATTATAGTGTTTGTTAAATTATTTTTGCACGCTAGCATGAAGATGCAAAATGAAGCAAAAATAAATACAAATAAACCTCAATTAATTAATTATTTTGCCGATCATTTTTTTAAGACATGCATGTGTTGAGTGGTACAGGGATGTCAAAAAATCGTTTTTTGGGAAAAACTGATCGTTCTCAAGCGCTTGCAAGAGTGCTTGTGGTCGTGATTGGCGTTATTTACATCCATTCGGTTTGTTTATATGGCGAATCAAAATCCATTTCCGAGAATTATATTCCACTCTTTATTGCTTATTTTTATTTAATTATATCCT
>JASFJX010000397.1:0-4485 GCA_050119385.1 Candidatus Thiodiazotropha sp.
TCCAGTTCCCGCAGCATGTCATACATTTCGGTTTTGTATCTTGTTGTCCTGGCCGGCTCGCTACCTCGGTAGAAGGACTTGATGACAGGCAGTTGGTCGGGGCGTAAGTCCGGGCGTTCCGGGGCATCCGTGGTCCAGTTTACTGCCAGGTCAGAAACCCCAAGAGCATACATGCCCAGGGTTCCCAGGTAACCGCGCCACAGGTGCTCCAACTGTTTTGGAGACAGGCCTGTGGTGTCGCCAAACGCCTCGCCCAGCTTGCGCATGGTGGCGCTGGTCTGCTCGTTGTAGCGGGCCGATTTTTTCTTGCCCTCGTCGGCCATGCCCTCAATGTCGTAGCCGGTAAAGCTATCCTTATTGGATATCACCTCGAAGATCGGCTTGCCGATCTGCGGCATCTGCACCAGGTTTAGGGACTCCCTGATATTCCACAGCAGTTGTTTCATGGCCTTGCGTTCATCGTCCTTACCACCGAAGTAGCGGGCCATGCGCTCTGGGATGGTGCCGTAAATGACACCAACCTCGAAGGGCTTGGGAATACGGACATGCTCCTTCTTACCGTCCAGATCAAAAAAGAAATGCCAGTAGAGATCCTTGTCCCAATCCGGCAGGGCCTCGTAATCCTCATCGTCCCAGTTCCAGGCCAGCAGCGCCAGACTGGCGGCAGCAATCAGGCCGCCTCGTGCGAGGACTTTCGTCTTGCTTGCCCATCCAGGGATAGCACCGGCGCGTTTCAGTTTGTAGAGACCCTGCAAACGGGCATTGAAGAAAGGCACTACGTCACCAAGAAATTGGAAGATCGCGTACTGCCCCTGCATGGAGTAATCCATCAGGTCTTTGGCCTCAAAGGTCGCCTGCGCCTTGCTCTTGCCGGCCTTGATCGCTGACTCATAGACCGCTTCACGGGAGGCGTTCTCAATGGCGTCGCCGATCTCGCGGTATTTATCCCAGTATTTCGCCGCAGTGTCGATCACTGACCCAAGAAAGGCGTCAGCCGATGTGGCATCGAGCCCGCGCTTACGCAATGCCTTACGAATCGCCACGGCCGTTTCTGTCGGATCGGTACCGCTGATGTACCCACCCAGGAACGAGCCCCCGGCAAACATCATGTCAACGGCACCGCCAACCGCCTCATGGTCAACATCCTGCGCCCAAAGTTTCAGGGTCTTTGCCGCGCCTCTGACTGAATCAACAATAGGGGTGAATTGATCTTCGTTGATCGTATAGGCGTGGAGCGCGTCACGCGCAAAGTTGCGCAACATGAACTCGGGAGAGGCGGTCACGGTTGCAGTCAGCAGCCGCTTGAATGAGCGCATCACGTTCATGGGCACGCTGTAGTCCTTCTCGGTGTTCACCTGAGTCATGGCGCGCAGCAACAGCGGATCACTGACCCGGTAGTACCTGGCCTTACCGTTGATCATTACCCGCACCACATCCGGCTGGTCTGGCGCTTTCATGGCCCACATCTTCTGTAGGCCGCTGATGACCTCCCTGGGCATGAGATCGAGATACGGCTCTATAGCATCCTCGGGCCACCCCTGTGCCTGCAGGTTGCGCTCGATCATCTCTCTTACCTGGCTCATGGGGATGAGTTCGCGTTTGAACTCCATCGTGGCGTCTTCATAGACGCCGGTGCCCTTCAGGTTTCTCAGGGTTTTCCCAAGCGCGGCATTCTTGAGAGACGCATCCAGCAGATGCGTTACATTCATGATGATGTTTTCCAACAGGTCGTTGGTGGCTTCCTCGCCGCCTCGCAAGCGCCGGATGCCGGCCGTCTGGTGTGACAATCCCTTATTGCCCATCGGTCGCTTCGCACCGCGAAACATGTCATCCACCGACATCCGGTAGAACGGCACATAGTCGGCATATTCCCAGGCAGTTCGGTCTTCAGCCTTGATCAGACCGGCCCCCTGCGCCACGTCGAGGATTCTGCCCATAAACTCGGCATACTCGTCTGCTACGGCCTTGAAGCGATCCTCACGGCCTTGCGAGAGTACCAAGGCCTCCTCGATGTTCTCCTTGGTCAGGTTGTTTTCCCGGCCCTCGCGCATCAGCCGCTTGGCACGCTTCCCACCCATCCAGGCAAGCCAGTCGTTCAACTCTTCACCAACAGGCTCCAGGATCTCAAGCAGACCCTTGCTGTCGGGGATGCGCTGCAGGATGCCGCCTTCCCACCGGGGAGTTCCATAGTGCAATGTCGCGGTCATGATAGAACTCAAGCCGGTCGCAAGCCTGGCGGCCACATAACCGGACTGTGAGGCGTCCAGGGGACCGGTGTAGCGTTCCTCGGCCGCCTTGATCCCGAAAAATCTGTCGAGTGAGCCTTGGGTGAACTCGTCTGAGAGGTGGCGTTTCAAGTCGCCGGGGGGCGTGCTGCGTATCTGTTTGATGGTTTTCTTAATGTTGCCTTTTTTCGGATGCAGTCCCAGGCGGCTTTTCAGCTCATCACTAGCGCGGTCGTTCGCGCCGCGACGCCTCCGAACCATAAAGGCCGGATCTGCAGTGAAGGCCCAGTCGTCAACCGTGGCCGTGGCATCTGCCGCCAGTTTTCCGTAGATCGCATGGACATACAACCTTGCCTCTTCGTTTGTAATTCCTCGCAACCATGCAGCAACATTCTTGAATCCAAGTCGCTCAGCGATGCCAGAGAGCCACCGGACAACAGCGCGAATAGCCTTCGCCTTTTTGCCGGTTTTCTGGAAGCCAGAAGTTGTTCCGCCAACCGCCTCACCAAGCGTCGCCAGCGCCTCGTCTACACCAACGGCCTTGATGTAATCACTGCTGCGCCCCTTTCTCCGGAGATCTTCGCCACCCTTGCCAGACACCCACCGGTCGGCGTATTGTTTTAACCAGGCGTCACGCGAATACAGATCGTGCATGTCGCTGATGTACTGGTCCCTGGTGAGAAAACGGCGCAAGCCATAATGGAGAAGTTCATGCCACAGCGTGTTAGAGGCAGTCGCAGCATCCGGGATAGCCGACCGGACAAGGTGAATTCTTCCGTCGCGCACGAAACCACAGATAATGGAGGTATCACCCTCGGTAAGCGGGGCGGCGTGGACATCTTCGACCCTTTCAATGATCCGAATCGGGGGCTGATGCGCAAATTGATCGACAAGATTATCTACTACATCAGACAGCAGGCCGTATGATAGTGGTGCGGCTGTTTGCTGGCCTCCGCGTGAGTATAGGGTTTCACCACCGAAGTAGCTGGCATACTCATCCATAAACTTGTTGGCGTCTTCCTCGGTGTTAAAAATAAATCCAGGCTTTGCGCCATTTCCCTTCCATGCTGAATAGTAGCCGTCCAGATCCTTAGCCTTATCTTTCATGACCAGGAAATCATCGCGGGCTATGCGGGGACCGGTCAGGTGGACATACCAGATATCCTTTTGCTTTTTGGTGTGGAAACCTTTTGCTTTTACAACGCCTGCATGCTCTGGCTTCTTGGTTTCCAGCTCGACCTGACCCGTTTTCTCTGGCTCTGACACAACACCGCGCCTTGGGCCTTCCATGTACTGGATGGCTTCAAAGAGTTCGTTGATGTCCTTATGATTCAGATCGACACGCCCCTTACGGGACGGCACATCCTGCGGGTTATCGTAGCGATCGATCACTAAGATATGCGTCTTGACCTGGGTGCCTGCACGTTCGAACGTGACAGACGGAAGGCCAATGTCCGCCATGACATGGAAGTTCTGCAGCTGGCGCAGGCGTGAATCGCGCTCGCCGCCCGTGATAAGTCCGTTCTTGTATGCCTCCTTCAGCTTCTCAAGCTCCCTCGCCTTGCCGTAAAGCAGGGCCTCCAGTTTCTTATTGGCGGCAGGACCTTCAGGAATCAAGGCCACGATGCGCCCACCGTTTTTCAGATGACGCATGGCCTTGTCTATGTGCTTTATAGCCGTAGCGCCACCAGAACCAAACGGCGGATTCATCACGACAAAGTCGTATTTCGACTCTACCGGCAGATCTTCGAAGGTGCTGATCTCAGCCGCGCCGTTGGACAGCAGGCCAACCTCGCCAGCCAACCTGGCCGATGGCTCCACGAACACATTGCGGGTCTCTTCCGGGAACCATCTGGCAATCGCGCCATGGCCGGCCGACGGCTCAAGGCCGCGTTCGCCTGGGCGAGCTCCGGCCCACTCAACCATCTTCAGTCCCAGAGGCTCGGGAGTGCTGAAGTAGTCGAGACCTTCGCGATGGTCACGCCGCTTGGTGTTCTTGCGGCGTCCGAAATAGAGGGTCTTCGCGATGTCAAAGGGATCATCCTCTCGGCGGGTACGGTCGCGCTCCTTACCTCCCCTGCCCTGTTTAGCGTGCGGATCGAAATCGGAGGCATCAACATAGCCTTCCTTGAAGGCCCTCTCCATATCGCGGGCCAGGTTGCCCATGGCCAGATTCTCGGCTGTGCGCGAGCGCTCGGCTACCTTGTTGGCGAACATGATGCGCTCGAATGTGGTCCCCAAAACCGGGTATTCAATTACC
>JASFJX010000398.1:0-4484 GCA_050119385.1 Candidatus Thiodiazotropha sp.
CGCTGCACGGCTGTTTTCGGCCTGTTTGCGCAAAAACTCCAACCAGCGCAGGCTCCACAGTAACGCTTGCAAGGCAGCCTTCTGTTTCTGCGCCGAGCGCGCGCTCATGCATAGGGCGACAGACCCTGTCGACCGACCGTCAGAGACCCGTGGTACAGCGATGAGGTCGGAATCCGGTACACCATGACTTTTATTAGGAATAATGAGCTGCCGGCGGATCTTAATAACCTTCAGGGCGAGCTTTAGTAAATCCTGTTCCGCCGGCCTATCCTCAGGCCAGCGAACAAGGTTACGCCCCGCACCATCCCCAGCACCATGTTCAATGACAATAGCAGACTGTATGCCGCTGATTAACCGACATAGCTGCATCAACCACTGTTCTATCACTACATGGCCAAGTGACGGCATTTCCGACGAAAACCCTTATGATTACTACAACCTGTTTCGGTAGTAACAGGGATATCTTTATGTGCCGTCCGAAGAAGCTCAATCAATCTGGCTTGAGTAAGTCTCACGAAAACGAGCTTCTGAAAAGCCATTCATGCGCCGCTGGCCCACCAGGATAATCGGTACCCCCGTGCCCCCCATCTCTTTATAGTCACGTTTGCCTTTCTGACTGGTCTCGACATCGTACTCCACATAGGGGATAGCGTTACGCTTGAAATATTGACGTGCCTTTTTGCAGTAGCCGCACCTTTTTGTGCTGTACATGACCACCTTTTCAGCGCTGTACCCGCTACCGGTTATTAGCTCCCGTGACTGATAGACATTGGGTTTGACGGTGACCGGCGTAGACTCCTCCGTCACAGGGGGCCTGTCTCCAAAATGGATCGTTCCGCTCTCATCACGCCATTTGTATATGGCATCTGCGCTGGCAATAGCGCTGGTAATTGCCATCAGCAAGCATCCTGTCGCCAATTGAATCCGCCTTATCATCCCTTCCATGCAAAACACTTATAGTTGGTTAATTGCATTGTAACTCACGCAGTTTCTCGGCTATCCGTCCTGATTCAAACAAGCCTTTTGCCAGTTGAATACCCGCACCGATATCATCCGTCCTGTCGGCGAGATAGAGCCTGATTCCCGCATTGTAGAGAACGGCATCGAGATGCCTGTCGTTGTTACCGGTAAGCGTCTCTTCCACGAGTCGAGCCGTCACATCCGCGGTTTCGCAGGGATGATGTGATTGGTGGCTGAATCCGTAATCGGCCGGATCGAGGACGTAGTTCGATACCACCCCATTGTTGAAATCGGCCACCGCCACCGGTTGCAGCGGCAGTTCATCGCAACCATCCAATCCCTGCACCGCCATCACACGCTGCTGTCCCCGTTCACCCGCAGCAGAGGCAAAACGCGCGAGAAAACTCTTGTGTGCGGCACCTATCAACGAATAGGTCGCCCCCGCGGGATTGAGCATCACCTCGCAGGCATGCAGGAACGAACGATAGAAGAGTGTCTGGCGTATCGGTTTCAAGCGTTCCACTCCATGCAGGTAGCAGCTGGCATGCAGATGGCCGAATCCTTTCTTTTCGATATCCTTCGACACCCGATCCGGTTCACCATAAGCGGGAATGCCCAATGCCTCGAGCAGGCGGGCGGTTGTGACGCCGTTCTTGGGCGGTAGTCCGCTACTGGAGTGCATCACCACCGGTACACCAGCCGCCGCAGTGGCAATGGCCGCCGCCAGACTAAGATGCAGCGCATTCTTGCGTCCATCATAGGGACCGTTGCAATTCAACAGCCCCTCGACCTTTGGCGCAATCAAGGTCGCACTCCCCTCCATGGCATCGAGAAAGCCTTTCATCTCCTCCACCTTCGCCCCTTTGAAGCGCATTGCTGTGAGGAATGCGCCCACCTGCGCCGGGTGCGCCTCGTCGGACATCAAGAAGGTCAAGGCTTCGCAGGCCTCTTCCCGGGACATATCCTTGGCCCCGCGAGGCCCCTTGGCAGTGGCGATCAGACGCTTGCGAAATACCTCAGCCGCCTGACTCTTCTGTTGTTGCATTATTCGACTCCTGATGGGCGGATTAGATGCAGGTTGCGGTTTAGCGCACCGGCTCATAATTTGTGTGTACAGTCTTATACCCCGTCAGCGAAAACAAACGGAACACGCCGGTCGGCCTTATAGTCGGACGCATTCACCACCGTGCGATTCGCCACTTCCTGACGTGCCGCAATCAGTGCCGCCTCAATGCGCCGATCGCGGATGTGGTAACGGGGGGCGAGCCCGATACCGTCAATGCCCTGGCAGGGTTCAGCGAACAACAGCCGGTAGATATCGCTCATCATGCTATAGCGGCTCGACATCAACATATTGGTCGCCTGCTTGATCTGCTGCATCGACTCCTTTTCATGACCGAACAGGCTGGTTGCCAACATCACCGATATGGCATGCAGCACGTCGTACTGCACATGGGCGATAAAAACCATCAGATGACGTTGGGTCAATGCCACATCCTCTTGCCAGGCCCAGCGAATCATCCCGCCGAGCAGCAGGCTGAAGAATTCAGGCACCCCCCACTCCATACCCAAACCCACCGATGCCAGGGACTCCACCAGATTGAACGAGGGATGGCCGGCCAACAGACGCTGTGTGAGTACATTATCGGCCACACCGTGCAGCATTGGCACATCCTGTTCTTCAAAGGGGATGCCCAGACCTTCGAACAGCTGACGATACATAACGATATGGGTCGTGGAATTGAGCAGACTGGACAGATCCGGGTAGCTGTCGATGCTGTGTGTCCCCACCCCATATTCATCCGCCAGCAACTGTGCCAGAACAATCTGCGCCAACTCCGATACCCGCTCGTTGAGACAGCCATAGGGCAGGTCGATGAAACCGGAAAATCGTCCCTGCGCCAAGGCAACACATTGACGGGTGTTTTTGACCTGATTGAAATAGTGGGTGGCGAATAGAGTTAATTGCGCGGCATCGAATTCACCCTTGAAGATGCGTACGAAGCAAGGATGGCTCCACACCGGGTGCAACATGACATGTTCGTGAAGCTCGAGGAACATCGCCTGCAATGCGCCAGGCCTGAACAGGTCTAACTCACTGAACCTGTTGGCAGGATCTTTATCGGCAATAGCCTGCATAGCGTCAAACAGCCGACGTAGCGGATTGTCAGCCGATTCCAGCTCCTCTATCACACGGCTAAAGTCTTCCAGCTGACTCTGCTTGAACTCGTGCAACACCTGCTGTGTATCCAGCGATAATAGATTGGGAAGCGGATGCACACCGGGTAACAGTGTTGCGCTGCCATCACTATTCTCTTGCAAAAGGTCTGAGAAATGTCGCGTGCTGTCGCCGGATTTCGCAGTCGTCATAACAATGGTACTCCTGGGCTCTGTTTGTCTGCCTTTAAAGTTTCTTGACTGTATTCGGTAACTGAGACCGGATTACGCCCGCCAGGGCGTCGATTGCCTTTTTACGGGGAAAGGTCTTTCTGAAGACAAATTGCACCCGCCGGTAGGCATCTTTGAGGTGAAGTTTTCGTGCGATGATCCCCGAATCCGTTGTCCAACTCCCCTGTACGGCCAGAGCGGGCACCAGGGTGCAACCGAATCCCGCGCCCACCAGCTGCAGCAGGGTTTCCAGGCTTGCCGCCCTGAGATCCGCCAACTCATCATCCATGGCCCCCTCCTTGATCCGGCACACATCCAACACCTGATTGGTGAGACAATGCCCATCGGCCAACAACAAAAGGTTGATGCGACTCAGATCACGACGCGTGATGTCGTCTTTACTATAAAGTTCATGATTACTCGGGTGAGCCAACCAGAAAGGCTCCTCGAACAGCGGCATCACCTCTAGCTCCGGCTCCTTCACAGTCGTAGCCAAGATCGCCACATCGATCTGGTGGTCTAACAGCCGCTGGGTCAACATATCGGTGATCTCTTCAGAAAGTACCAGGCGCATCTGCGGATACTGTTTCTTGAGCGGCATCAGAATCAGTGGGATCAGATAGGGACTGACGGTGGGTATGGCACCCACGCGTAGCGCACCCGCCAGAGGGTCTCGCTGCGCCTGGGCAAGCTGCTTGATCACATCGGCCTGTTCCAGGATCAACTTGGCATGTTTGACGATCTCCAACCCGATCGGTGTAGTGGAGACCGAGCGATTGGTACGCTCGAAAATCGTAACACCAAGCTCTTGTTCCAATTTCTTGATTTGCCCGCTCAGCGTGGGCTGACTGATATAGCACTGGGCAGCGGCATGGCCAAAGTGCTCTGTCTCAGCGACGGCGATAAGGTATTTCAGGTCACGCAGGTTCATTGAGAGTAATCGGCTCTATCAATCATAAAGGCGATATTACTCTATTCTGTTCTATCGTTACCAATGACGGATCTCAATCTAACCAGGGTCACTGATACTAACCAGGCCACCCTGCAGGCAACACAATTATCAGATAGCCATATGATTCTTACGGTATCTCGTTTCCATGCTCCCGGGTGGGAACGCACACGGCGAGTAGAATAGC
>JASFJX010000399.1:0-4478 GCA_050119385.1 Candidatus Thiodiazotropha sp.
ACAGGTAAGACAGCCATTGGCTTTGAGCTGATGCACTTTCTCAAGACCTGGCTAACCAAGCACATCATGGAAGAGGACATGGAGTATAGCGGATTCTTCCTCAAGGCTGGCGCACAACCGAAATTGACCAAGAAATCCTGGATCCAACGGCTCTGGGGCAGTTGACCTAAAAAACCACCTGGCTTAGGGTTCATGGCATTTCGACAATCATCAGCAAAGCCATGAATCCCTACTATCACCGGGCCCAATTCCTGAAAAGCGCAGCCCGCCTATCCCAATCGCCATCGGACAGCGGAATCGAGGTCGCCTTCGCCGGACGCTCAAATGCAGGGAAGTCGAGCGCCCTGAACATCCTGTGCGGACAAAAATCCCTGGCGCGTACCAGCAAAACCCCAGGAAGAACCCAACTACTCAATTTCTTCTCATTAGACGACGATCGACGCCTGGTCGATCTGCCTGGCTATGGCTACGCCAAGGTGGCGGAATCGATCAAAAAGGAGTGGCAGAAGTCGCTGGCCCACTATATTGAGCATCGGCAGTGCCTACGAGGAATGATTTTGTTAATGGATATACGCCACCCCCTGACAGCATTCGACCTGCAAATGCTGCAATGGAACACCTACCATGGCCTACCGACACACATCCTCCTGACCAAGGCCGATAAACTCAAGACTGGTGCGGCCAAAAACACCCTGTTGAAGGTTAAAAAGGAACTCAGCGATCGTCCGGAAATTTCAATCCAGCGCTTCTCCGCCTTGAAAAAACAGGGTATAGAGGAGTGCCATCAAGTGCTGGATTTATGGTTCGAGCTGGAAGCCCGATCGACAGCCTGAACCTCTCAACCCGGCATAAACCGGCTGATAGAAAAGTGGAGGCTCTTTCCCCTAATCAATTCAGCCATCCTTTGTTGATTAACTCTTGAGTTAACCCGAATATTTAATCTGGATTAAGAAAGGATTAAAATAGAAAGCCCCATCAGTCTAAGTGGAAAGACTGACGGGGCTGGGTCTTCCCAGCTGAGGCGACCGGGAAGATTGGGGCAAAAAGAAAGAACCCCTACAACTAACTTTTTTTAGCCTGTTGAAAAGACCTGCGACATAGGCAGTTACTGCCAGATATAAACCGCGCCGGCATCTTCAACCGAATTGTCCGCCTCACCGCCGTTCGTGCTGCTGTCTTCTCCATAGGCCCCAACCACTACGGTGCCACTAGAAATCGCCACACTTGTACCAAAGAGATCATCTGCTTCAGCATTACTCGCCTTGAGGCAGGCCTCCTGGATCCAGACCCCGTCGCTGCGGGTGAAGACGTAAGCCGCGCCGGCATCTTCTACCGAATTGTCATCCTCCCCACCGCTTGCGCTGCTATCTTCTCTATAAGCCCCCACCACCAAGGTGTCGCCCGAAATCGCCACGCTACGACCAAAATAATCATACTCTTCGGCATTTATCGCCTTGAGGTAGGCTTCCTGACTCCAGACACCGTTGTTGAGAGTGAAGACGTAGGCCGCACCGGAAGCTGGCGACGTATTGTCCTGCTCCCCGCCGCTTACATTGCCTGATTCAAAATGAGAGCCAACCACCAGGGTGTCACCCGAGATCGCCACACTCCAGCCAAACCGATCACCCTCTTCGGCATTGCTCGCCTTGAGGTAGGACTCCTGGCTCCAGACCCCGTCGCTGCGGTAAAAGACATAGGCTGCGCCGGCGGCTTCAGAGGAATTGTCCTCCTCCCCATCACTTGCGTTGCTGTCTTCATTATTCGCCCCCACTACCAGGGTATCCCCCGAGATCGCGACGCTAGTGCCAAAATAATCATCCGCTTCGGCATTGCTCGCCTTGAGGTAGGCCTCCTGGCTCCAGACCCCGTCGCTGCGGAAAAAGACGTAGGCCGCACCGGCATTCTCCGCCGAATTGTCCCCCTCTCCGCCGCTTGCGCTGCCGCCTTCATACCGGGCACCCACCACCAGGGTGTCATCCGAAATCGATACACTCCAGCCAAACCGATCATCCGCTTCGGCATTGCTCGCCTTGAGATAGGCCTCCTGACTCCAGACCCCGCCGCTGCGGGAAAAGACATAGGCCGCACCGGCATTCTCCGCCGAATTGTCCTCTTCACCGCCACTCGCGCTGCTATCTTCTCCAATGGCACCCACCACCAGGGTGTCGCCCGAGATCGCTACAGTGGTGCCAAAAAAATCATCCGCTTCGGCATTACTCGCTTTGAGATAGGCCTCCTGGCTCCAGATTCCGTCACTGCGGGTGAAGACGTAGACCGCGCCGGCAACCGACGCCGAATTATCCTCCTCCCCGCCGCTCGCGCTGCTGGCCTCATAGCCAGCGCCCACCACCAGGGTGTCATCCGAGATCGCTACGGCATCATGACTAAACTGATCATTCTCATCGGCATTGCTCGCCTTGAGGTAGGCCTGCTGGGCAAACCAGGACGCAGACTCTCGCGACAAAGTGATAGAGTAGATCTGGGTGGTCTCCCCATCCTCTGCCGTTACCTCTAAGCTGATGGTGTTTTCCCCCTCGGCCAAACTGATCGGCCCGGAAGCGCTTCCCGAGGCCACCTCGTCGCCATTGACCAAAATGCTAGCCCCGTCATCGGTAGCAACCGGTGTCAGGGTGACACTGACTTGGAGATAACTGGCACTGGCGGTATAGCTCAACTGCTCCGCTTGAAAAAGCTGGTCCAGGGACGCGCCGGTGAGGGTCAGCTCTGAGAGGCTGGCATTCGAACCGACAGCCTCAGTTTCATCGTCGTCATTACTGCTACTGTTACTGTTACTGCTACTACTCCCGCTGCATCCTGAAAGATTCACTGAGACAAGGGAAACAACGACAAATGCCTGGATTAATGACTGAAGCCATTTCTGACAGAAGACTGTGTTCATAACTAAACCTATACAAAGAAGGTGGATCGCCCCGTCCATAGAGCTTTAGGTTCATCCAGCTTCAGAACAATGCATGGGAACCAATCAAGCCCCTCATGGGATCAAAACTACTAAACACTGAACACAGATAGCCAGGGCATATGTCAAGTTTTTTGATACATTTCACATAAACATGGGATCTTTTTTTGAACTCTCTAAAATTCGGAAGGATAGAAAGATTAACGTTGATGGATTAGTTGTTTTTTTTACGTTTATTTGCCGACTAAAAAAGAAAGCCCCATCAGCCTAAGGGGAGAGACTGACAGGGCCGGATCTTCCCGGATGGGGTTACCGGGAAGGTTGGGTCGCAAAGGGAGGAAAAGCGACCCATGTCGTACGACTTACAGCTAGATAGACTGGCAATATCAGATAAAGTTCAGTGTGCCTGATCCCAATTGTCGCCTATGCCTACATCAACCAGCAGGGGAACCGACAAACTCGCCGCCGACTCCATGTGATTTGAAACAATATCCTTTGCTTCAGCAACATAGGACTCATCGACTTCAAGCACCAACTCATCGTGAACCTGCATTAGCAGTCGGGCGGGAGGCGCACTGGAGTGAATCCATCCATCCACCGCCAGCATGGCACGTTTGATGATATCCGCCGCACTCCCCTGCATGGGTGCATTGATCGCCGTACGCTCGGCAGCCGTCCTGCGTTGATGATTCCTGGCGTTGATGTCGGGCAGATAGAGTCTGCGCCCGAACAGGGTCTCCACATAGCCCTGGTCATGGGCCAATTGCCGTGTACGATCCATGAAGGCCTGCACCCCAGGATAGCGCTCGAAATAGAGATCCACATAGGCCTGGGCCGCGCCTCTCTCTATACCCAATTGGCGCGCCAACCCGAATGCGGACATACCGTAGATCAGACCGAAATTGATCGCCTTCGCGGAACGTCGCTGGTCAGAGGTCACCTGCTCAAGGGGCACCTCGAAAACCTCAGCTGCAGTGGCCCGATGGATATCCTTACCCTCGGAAAAGGCCCGCAGTAGCCCTTCGTCCCCGGAAAGATGGGCCATGATCCTCAATTCTATCTGCGAATAGTCCGCCGCCAGCATCTTCCAACCCGTTTGAGGCACAAATGCCTGGCGAATACGCCTGCCTGCCTCGGTACGCACAGGAATGTTCTGTAGATTGGGATCAGTGGAGGAGAGACGTCCAGTGGCCGCCACCGCCTGATGATAGGAGGTGTGTACACGCCCGGTCTCCGGATTGACCATTTCAGGCAGTTTGTCCGTATAGGTGGATTTGAGCTTAGAGAGACCACGGTGCTCGAGAATGACTCTCGGCAGCTCATGCCCCTGTTCCGCCAACTCCACCAATACCGATTCCGCTGTGGAGGGGGCCCCCTTGGGTGTCTTGGCGATCACCGGGAGTTCCAGTTCGGTAAAAAAGATCTCGCCGATCTGTTTCGGCGATCCTAGATTGAAACTGTGACCGGCAAGTGCGTAGGCTTGCTGTTCAAGTTGATGCAGACTCTTCGCCAACTCATCACTCTGCCGCCGCAGCATGGTGCTATCGATAGTCACGCCAGA
>JASFJX010000400.1:0-4474 GCA_050119385.1 Candidatus Thiodiazotropha sp.
CACCAACCGGGTGGACGTCACCTTGGGCTCCCGGCTCTATAATCATCTCATGGCGCTGCCGATGGCCTATTTCGAGTCTCGCCAGGTGGGGCAGAACGTGGCCCGGGTTAGGGAACTCGACACTATCCGCAATTTCATTACCGGTACCGCCCTGACCCTGGTCATCGATCTCTTTTTCGTCTTCGTTTTCCTTGCCGTAATGTGGTACTACAGCCCAACTCTGACCTGGATTGTGTTGGCGACCATACCTTTGTATGTGGTGCTTTCTGTTTTTATCACCCCCATCCTGCGCCATCGGCTCAACGATAAGTTCAAGCATGGCGCGGCCAATACCGCCTTTCTCACTGAATCGATCACCGGTATCGGTACTGTTAAATCTATGGCTGTGGAACCGCAGATGCAACGAAAGCTGGAAGACCACCTCTCCAGTTATGTCCATGCCTCGTTCCGTAGCCAAAACCTCAATAATGTGGCCAACCAGGTGGCGGGTTTGATCAACAAACTGATGACCCTGGGCATCATCTGGTGGGGCGCTCATCTGGTGATCGCAAACGAACTCACTGTCGGTCAACTGGTGGCCTTCAACATGCTAGCGGGACGGGTCAGCAGCCCGATTCTCAAGCTGGTACAGCTATGGCAGGATTTCCAACAGGCCGGTATCTCCCTGGAACGGTTGGGAGACATCCTGAATACACCCCGGGAGCCAGGCTTCAATCCCAACCGTTCTCGCCTGCCGGCATTGAAGGGTGAAGTAACCCTGGATCATCTGCGTTTTCGCTACCGTCCCGATGGGCCGGTTATCCTCGACGGCCTATGTCTGCGCTGCCGACCGGGGGAGGTGATTGGAATTGTTGGTCGCTCCGGTTCCGGCAAGAGTACCGTCACAAAGCTTATACAAAGGCTCTACATCCCGGAATCCGGACGTGTGCTTATCGACGGAGTCGACCTCTCCATGATCGACACCACCTGGCTGCGTCAGCAGATCGGCGTGGTGTTACAGGAAAACTTTCTCTTCAACCGCACTATCCGGGAAAACATCGCCTTGGCCAATCCCGCGGTGCCGATGGAGCAGGTCATCAACGCGGCGAAACTCGCTGGCGCCCACGAGTTCATCGTTGACCTGCCCGAGGGCTACGACACCTTAGTGGGTGAGCAGGGCAGTAATCTATCAGGTGGCCAGCGGCAGCGCCTCGCCATCGCTCGGGCATTGATCGGCAATCCAAGGCTATTGATCTTCGATGAGGCCACTAGCGCCCTGGACTACGAATCGGAACGTTTGATCCAGGACAACATGGCGGCGATCTGTCGGAATCGCACTGTATTCATCATCGCTCATCGCCTCAGCACGGTACGGCAGTGTGACCGCATTATCGTATTGGAGAAAGGACGCATTGTAGAGCAAGGTGATCACGAAAACCTGATCAAAGCGAACGGCTACTATGCCAAGTTGCATAGTTATCAGAACCATACCCCTGTGTTGCGCCAAGTACCGCAACGAAATGAGAATTGAGGCCCGGTAGTAAGACGAAAAGCCACAACTTTGGATAGAGGAACAAAAGACATTTCCAAGCAGCCGGGAACGGATAGCAGACAGGGGCTTGACAGTGGTACGACAGAGATAGAAGAGGTCGATGAAAGCTGGGCGATTGAAATGTTGGAGGCACTCGAGAAGGAAGAGCGGGAAAGTGAAAACAGGTCATCGCAGTCAACAGAATGAAGCAGTAATCCATAACCGTTATTCACACAAAGATTTTGATCTTGTGCAAGGCAAGCTATGAATGGGTGGTTTGATAGACTCAAAGATGCCTGGGTCAACAGGCACAAACTGGGAGACAGTGAAAAAAGCCGAGAGTTAACGGCCTTTCTTCCTGCGGCACTAGAAATAGAGGCGACCCCACCCAATCCCATCACCCAATGGCTAGCGAGAAGCATTGTAGTGTTACTTGTGTTGTTTCTGCTATGGGCGCTGCTTGGTGAGGTCAATATCGTTGCAAGCGCGCAAGGCAAGATACTGCCTGGTTCTCGTGTAAAAGTCATTCAGCCGTTGCAAATGGGCGTTATCAAAACAATATATATCCATGAAGGCGAATATGTCACCAAAGGACAAGCCTTGATCGAACTTGATGCCACCCGGACAAGTGCGGATGAGAAGCGACTCAACAGCGAACTGCTCAATGCGAAAATGGGGCTGGCGGTCAATGAAGTGCTATTGAAAAGACTCAACGGCAAAGAGAGCGGCAGCGAGCAGATTGAAACAAGTGATCTGGAAGCCGTGAAGTGGTCAGAAGAAATCGGTAATCAACAAAACCATTTCAAAAAATTTCTACAAGAGAAATGGTTGCAATACCATGCAAAGGTATCGGCGCTGATCAGCGCCCACCAAGCCGCAGATGCGGAATATGAAGCAACGAAAATTGAACTGGAGAAACTGAAAAAGACCCTCCCGATCATTACAAAACGCGCAAAAATCGCCAAAGCCCTATATGAGAAAAAATATGCCTCAGAAACCGAATACCTGCAACTCGAACAGACACGGATAGAGCAATCCCATCAGCTGGCGGCTGAGAAACAGCACCTGAGCCAGCTAAAGGCAACACGAAACCAGGCGCAACAGCAGATCGATACCCTTCATGCTGAGACCAAGGCAGGTATTTTATCAGAGATCACGCAAAATTATCGTGAAATAACCGCACTTCAAGAAGAGCTGGTTAAGGCAAGGGATGTAAACCAACGTCAGATCCTCTATGCGCCGGTAACCGGGCAAGTGCAGGAGTTGGCGGTAAACACCGAAGGAGGTGTCGTCACCGAAGCCGAACCCTTGATGAAAATCGTGCCGGATGAAGAGTTGCTGGTTGTCGAAGTGTTTCTAGACAACAAGGATATCGGTTTCGTCGAAAAAGAGATGCCGGCTGAAGTGAAGATACATACCTTTCCATTTACCAAGTATGGCGTTATCGAGGCAGAGGTTGAGAATATCTCGGATGACGCCATATTCGATGAGAAGCGTGGCTTCACCTATAGTATGTTGCTTGCCATGAAGAAAAAGACTATAGAAGTTGATGGGAGAGAGGTGAGACTGATGCCAGGGATGGAGGTGACAGCAGAAATCAAAACAGGCAAAAGAAGGTTGATAGAGTACTTTATGTCACCGTTGATGCAGCATGGGAAAGAGAGTTTAAGGGAAAGATAATATGAATAGTGATTGTGAAAAATAAAGAATGCTAAACTTGCATGTTTGACCATGCTATTTTTGGAGTTATGTTTTTTTGGCATTGAATTATTGTCAGTTGTTATCAGTAGAGCAATATTGATTTTTATACTGTCATTTATCATGGTGGATACATTCAGAGAGTAATGTTATGGCCTTTATCAATGAATATGCCACTGATGAAGATATCAAAAAATATGATTTGAATGGTATTTGGGATCAATATCATCCTGCCAGGAAAGGTAAATATTATCTTGGTCAGAGACCTAGTTTTACTATTGATCGGCAAAGGAATTTTTTCTTTAAGATACTTCGTAGTGGTAGATTTGATGAATCAAATCGGAAAACTGCATTGTTATGGGTTAATGGTCGTCATATCGTGATCGAGTTAGACTACATAGATGTTCTAAATTCTAAAGGATTGAAGAGTGATCCTTATCGAATAAGGTGGGAACTGGCTGGATATCATCCACAGCCTGGTGGTCAAGAGTCTAAGAAACAGATAATGGCTATCCTAAATGAAGCGTTGAACGTGTATGGGTATTCTGGGGCGCGTAAACAACTACCGAATACGGTTGTAGAATTGATTTATTAATTAACTCGTTCCTACGCTCCCGCGTGGGAACGCATGAACCGGTCGATCCGGTATGGGGTTTGGGTATCATGACAGATGTCCTGTTGTCATGTCGATGGTTTGCCTATCTAAAAGAGGGTTTAAAAGACGTAACCTAACGGCGAAATAACTCGTTCCCACGCTCCTGCGTGGGAACGCATACGGCAGGTAGAATATTAAAAAAAACGCAGTACTGATGATCACCAGATAGGCATTCCCACGCTGAAGCGTGGGAACGAGAAGTACACTGCAAAGCAGTAGCGAGGTCATTACAGTCGTCGGCTTTTTCCTCGAAGAGGATGGTTGGACGCGTGCGCTCAATCTGATTCAGTTCGAAGACGGCGCGCGTTGGGATACCGATAGCATTCTGGCCCGGGCGCTGCAGGGCAGCGAAGCGAGTGACACGATCTTCGGCTATTCCAGCGCCGATACTATTGAAGGCCTGGCCGGTAACGATACGCTGGTTGGCGGCGATGGCGATATGACAATCGACAACGAGGATATCCTTCGGTTTCTTGATGGTATCGATTCGTGCGTTGTCACAATAAAGCGTTTTGCCAATACCCATTTTTACAGTGCATGGTGATGTGATCACTATTTGCAGTGGTTTAGAAATATTCCAGTCAAACCATGGCGGGATGTTAAATATCTGT
>JASFJX010000401.1:0-4451 GCA_050119385.1 Candidatus Thiodiazotropha sp.
GCCGCGCTGATGCGATCACCCGGATTGCTGCCATCCAGTCCGGTATGACTGAAGTAATTATTTTCGGCCATGGATACTGAGTGACCATAAGCAGCGCTTTCAAGCCGACAGTTCCACGCCAGTGCAGGTGCAGCCTGGTAACTCATGCCTCCGCAGCTGCGGGTTTGTGCGCGAGCATTGTTTACCAATGTCAGCATCTGTTTGTCTGCTTCATCCATACACTCATCAATTGTTTGTTGAGTGGTCGGCCCAAGATTGTAGGTTGAGTTATTTTCAGGGTTGTCGTCAGTATCATCATCGGGGTTCTCGTCAGCGCCATCATCAGCACTATCGTTACCTCCAGTTGTTAAGAACGCCCAACTTTCAGAAGGAACCAGGTTACCGGCCACATCCAGGATATTGTCCCCCAAGGTAACAATATACCTGGTGCCCTCATCAAGTTCTGTGTTGGGTGAGAAAATTATGCTGTGGCTTGCATCATCATAACTGACATTACCAGGAATGAGTGAGCTGCTATCGGTAAGGATAAGGCTAGATGCAT
This sequence comes from Candidatus Thiodiazotropha sp., assembly GCA_050119385.1. GTDB lineage: Bacteria > Pseudomonadota > Gammaproteobacteria > Chromatiales > Chromatiaceae > Thiodiazotropha. The sequence continues at coordinate 542 of JASFJX010000401.1, forward strand.
CAATACTGCTTTCTGATATCGCTTCGTTGAATGTAACGCTTACCTCTGTGTCAGTAGCCACATCAGTTTGATCTGGAAGTGGATAGCGATGAGTGATCGAAGGCGGTGTATTTTCAGATACAGGCGAAACCTGTAAACTAAAGCCCGCTAAATCGGCAAGCATTCCATCATAGACAATTAGAATGAAATCAAATTGTGTTGGTTCAGCGACTTCAGGTGCGATAAAGGTAAGTGTGTCGCCGTAGCGATTATCGAGTGCAATCTGTGGTCCTTGAGTCTGTCTCCAAAAGAATATCATTTCATCCCCATCTTCATCATAAGACCCACTGCCATCCAGCGTCACGGTCTCGCCGGAGAAAAAAGTATGGGTACCGCTTATGTCGGCTATTGGTCTGTTATTGGATGACCATTGTGTTTTCGTCGAGGCTCTATTTTGGCTGCCGTTATAATAATCAGGGCTGTACTGAGCGCTGTAATGCTTTTCCGCCTCTCGCTGTTCAGTGTCATTGGTGCTGGACGTGTTTTGTTCGGGGTCACCACATCCGCTTATAGCGGTGCAGAGCATTGCAACGGTCGTTATCACAGTGTAATTGTACTTTTCTTTCAAGGTCCTTCTCCTATTTGTATTATTAATGCAGATCATCATTGCGATGACTGACGCAGTAATATTACTTAAGTAGAGGATGTAAATAGGGAGAGGTTCTCAAAGGTGATGTGTACGGCTAATCATTACGATGTTTTTATGAAAAAGTGTTAGCTATGTCCCAATGTTGATAACACTATCTACTCCTGCGCAATAGAATCTAAACGCTGCCTTGCTACTTGATAGGCAAATCGATGAGAGGTTGAGGAACAATTCACAATAGCTGTCCTGATCTGTGGAAGTGATGAACTCTCAGTATGGGCTATATTGGTCGCAATAGATGGATCTGTCCGGCAGGATGAGTTTGTCTGGCTATCTTTCGGTTAAACTACGGCCAACAATCTTTTCACAGGCCCCCTTGAGCACCAGCATCCAGGTATTGCCCTGGCCATTGATCTTGGATGAACCCGCACAACTGGTGCCCGGATCTGCCTTACCGTCATTCTTGCCGGCTTTGGCGACACCGTAACACTTTTCCGTACCGGCACAGGGTGCGCCATTCACTATTTAAAGTATGTGATATTTATTTGGCAAGACGGGCACCGATGACAGCGAACTTGGTCTTCGACAGTTCTGCTTTTGGAATATTTTTGATTCCCACGTCGATCAATCGCTTGTTTCCAGCGGGTAAAACCGGTTTATAAATACGTTTGACTTTTCTGGTTTGGCCATTGCTATCACGGAATTGGATGGCAATAACAATCCTTTTAACATCATGTGGGGTTGGATTGTATAACTCCGCCTTGAGTCTGCCCTTGTTGTCAAGACCGGTCCGCAGTTTGATGTAGTTTTGCGGATTCTCCGATAGGTCGAGGGTCATCAAGGCACTGTAGGCTGCCTTGCCTTCCTCGGTGTCTTTAGAAGCAGCTCTCCGATAGTAGGATTTGGCAGATGTCAGATTACCCGCTGCCTGGGCAAGATTGCCTAGCGAGTTATATGCGTTTGCTGTTGGCAGTAGCTGGATGCTTCTTTCCAGGTCGAGTTTGGCTGCATCGTCATTTTTCAGCGTTTTATTCACCAGCCCTCGTTTAAGGTAGTAATAGAAAAATCTGTCATTCAGTTTAATTGCTTTGTTATAGTGCCGCTTGGCAATATCAGGGCGTTTACTTTTTTCTTCAATATCTCCGAGAAGGGCATGAAAGTGGCCCTCATTGGGCTCTAAACGAAGGGCTTTGTTTGCCAGTGTCCTGGCTTTTTTAAGATCGTTTTTCTGCAGCGCGGTGCGGCCCTCTTCATAGGCTTCATAGGCTGGTTTGGTACGTTTTATATGGGCCGTTTTGGTCTTGAATCGTTCCTTGCCGATAATGCCGCCCTTGGGAAGGTCCGCAACTGTCTTGATATTATTTTCAACCCGTTCCATGGAGGGTGGATGGCTGGCAAAGAGACCGTTGAGCCAATTCTGGTTTTTACCTTCCGATAGACGTACGAATGTACGTTGCAGATCAACGGCGCCTTGCGGATCGTATCCCGCCCTGGACATGTATTTCATGCCGTAGTAGTCGGATTCACGTTCTGCATCGCGGCCATATTTCTGGGTGATCAATTGCGCACCGAGACCGGCGCCCAACTGGGCCAGTTGGGCATAGTCCTTGCCCTGGGTGCCGATCACGGTTGCCATCACCGCACCTTGCATCAACATCCCTCGGGACATGCTTTTGGCAGTATGCTTCGCAGCGGCATGAGTGATCTCATGGCCCAGCACGGCGGCCAGTTCCGCTTCGCTCTGCAATTCGGTCAATAGACCACGGTTGATGGAGATCTTACCCCCCGGCAGCGCCCAGGCATTGGGTATTGAGTTGTTTAAGACTTTGAATTCGTAGGGTAGTTTGCGGTCGCTGACAGCAGCCAGCTTTTGTCCGACTTCGCTGACGTAGGCTGTCAACGCCTTATCCACCGTGTAGTCACCCCCCTGGGATTGACGCAGCGGGGCATAGTTCTTGCGGCCGATCTCCATCTCTTGCGCTTCGGAAACCAGGCTCAGTTCATTTTTTCCAGTGACTGGATTCACCGCACAGCCTGTGATCAGGGAGAGAGAGAGGAGGACAGGGATCAGAAACCTATTCATGTCAAATCTCGGTCATATGGTGGTTAGTTCTCTTCAGTATTCAACAGCATTGTTTGACCCTACGACAGGCTGACTCATGATGTCAACGGAGCTGTTTCAAGGCAGAAAGTCAATATTCCTGCCCAGTCTATTGACAATACTCCGCCATTGATGTTCTTGCGCCTGGTTCAACCGCTAATTTTGCAGCGTTTGATAGTGTAACTATCGGATATTCAGGTGGGTGATTTCCGGATGACCTCTGAATTAATCAGAGTTTCCTTGGTGTTATAACGATTCAATGGGCAACTCACCTTGTAACGACTCAAGAAATGCCACAATCTCTTCAACCTCTGTATCACTCAAGGCCTGATGGGTCTCTACCCTGAGTCGTTGCTTCCCATTTAACCATTGTATGGACCTGTCATCGATGTCGCTGTTGCTTATGGCTTTATTCAGCTGAACTTGGGCCATGATACGTACCGCCTCTTCCAGAGATGAAACTGAACCATTGTGAAAATAGGGGCCGGTTAGTGTGATGTTACGTAGCGAGGGGACGCGCCAGACACCTCTGTCTGAGTTGCTATCCTTTGGTGTTGCACCCAAGTCATCTGTTAAGCGGTGACGCTTCTCATATAACGTATTGGGAATGGAAGGGAATATTCTATAGGGTGTGTCGTTATTGAATAGACTCGCAGCACTGAAATTGGGGCCGGCATGACAAAGGATACAACCGGTTGACTCAAACAGTGCCATCCCACGAATCTGTTTTTCAGTCAAAGCACCTGCATCTCCCCTGACGAATCGATCATAGGGGGAGTCAGGCGTGATCAGAGTCCGTTCATAGCTTGCGATGGCCTTCGCAATGATATCGATGGTGATCGCCGGTTGGTTGGGAAATGCCAAGGCAAATAACGCAATGTATTCGGGAATGTTGCGGACTGTTTTCACCACATGTTGCAACGAAGGCATACCCATTTCAATAGGATTGATCAGCGGCCCCTTTGCCTGATCCTCGAGGGAGGTGGCGCGCCCATCCCAGAACAGCACCTTCTGAAAGGCTGCGTTGAGTACTGTAGGGGCGTTCCGCGTGCCTTGTTGATCGTCGATACCGATCGAGGCGGGCAGACCGTCTCCACCCCCTTTTTTATGGCTCAGTTCATGGCAGGAAGCACAGGAAAGGGTACTGTCTGCCGATAGTCGTTTGTCGAAAAATAGCTTTTTGC
>JASFJX010000402.1:0-4449 GCA_050119385.1 Candidatus Thiodiazotropha sp.
TTGTATTCGGATTCAAAGCGCTGGCGCTTCTGATCGGGCAGTTCAGGCAGACTCTCCCTGGCCCGCTGCAGACGCTCCTCGCTGATTTCAACCGGCAGCAGGTCGGGATCAGGGAAGTAGCGATAGTCGTTAGCCTCCTCTTTGCTGCGCATGGAACGGGTCTCATCCCGGTCGGCATCGTAGAGCCGGGTCTCCTGGACCACTTCACCACCGCCTTCGATGATATCGATCTGGCGCTCCAGTTCGTAATTCAAGGCACGCTCCATGAAGCGAAATGAGTTGATGTTCTTCAACTCGGTTCGAGTACCAAAGGTTTCCTGTCCGAAAGGGCGTATGGAGATATTGGCGTCGACCCTGAAAGAGCCTTCCTGCATGTTGCCGTCGCAAATACCAAGATAAACCACCAACTGGTGGATCTTACGGGCATAGGCCACGGCCTCCTTGATGGAGCGCATATCAGGCTCGGACACGATCTCCAGCAACGGGGTACCGGTACGATTGAGATCGATACCGCTCATGCCATGAAAATCCTCATGTAGCGATTTTCCCGCGTCCTCCTCAAGGTGCGCACGAGTGATCCCGATTACCTTGTGGCTACCGTCCTCGAGGTCTATACCGATGGAGCCCTTGCCGACGACGGGCAGTTCAAACTGGCTGATCTGGTAGCCCTTGGGAAGATCGGGGTAGAAGTAGTTTTTGCGCGCGAATATGGATCGAGACGCAATCTCGGCATTCACTGCGATACCGAACTTAAGCGCCATATCCACCGCACGCTCATTGAGTACCGGCAGCACACCTGGAAATCCCAGATCGATAATGCAGGCCTGGGTATTCGGATCTGCGCCATAGGCGGTTGAAGCGCCGGAGAAGATCTTCGACCTGGTCGCCAGTTGAGTATGTATCTCAAGCCCGATAACGGTTTCCCACTGCATATCTTTTCTCTAAAAACTGTTTGAATTGATGCCTTTGACCAATTAACTCATGCTGAGCCTTGAGCTACCTGAAGATGCCAATCGGTCTCCGCCTGAAGGCGATGGGCCACATTCAGCAACTTTCCTTCATTGAAGTAGTTACCGATTATCTGCAATCCCACCGGCAAACCGTTGACCGGTTGTACCGGAATAGAGATACCCGGCAACCCGGCCAGATTGGTGGCGATGGTATAGATATCGTTCAGGTACATGGTTACCGGATCATCTGTCTTCTCACCCAGGGCAAAGGCTGTCGTGGGTGAAGTCGGCCCCATGATGACATCTACCGTTTCAAAGGCCCGCTTGAAATCATCAGAGATAAGATGCCTGGTTTTCTGTGCTTTCAGGTAATAAGCATCATAATATCCTGCAGAAAGGGCGTAGGTGCCAATCAGGATACGCCGCCTGACCTCTGCGCCAAACCCCTCTCCCCGGGATCGCTTATAGAGGTCTTCCAGATCCTTGGGCTCTTCACAACGATAACCGAAACGAACACCATCGAAACGGGATAGATTGGATGAGCACTCTGCCGGCGCAACCACATAGTAGGTCGGGACTGCCAGGCCTGTATTTGGCAGGCTGATGTCGATAACTTCAGCACCCAGCCGTTTGTATTGATCAATTGCTCCCTCGATGGATACAGCGATGTCATTCGCCAGCCCTTCGCCGAAATATTCCCGGGGCAGACCGATCTTCAACCCCTGTAAGGGTTCATTCAGAGTAGCCGTATAGTCGGGTACAGATTGATCGGCGCAGGTGGAATCCTTGGGATCGAATCCCGCCATCACCTGCAGCAGTATGGCGGCATCCGCGGCACTGCGTGTCATAGGCCCCGCCTGATCGAGACTGGAGGCAAAGGCGATCATGCCATAGCGGGAGACACGTCCATAGGTCGGCTTGAGACCCGTTATACCGCACAGCGCCGCCGGCTGGCGAATAGAACCGCCGGTATCTGTACCGGTAGCGGCGACCGCCAATCTCGCAGCGACTGCCGCAGCCGAACCTCCTGAGGAGCCACCTGGCACTCTGGACTTGTCCCAGGGATTGCGTACAGGTCCATAGTAACTGGTCTCGTTGGAGGAACCCATGGCAAACTCATCCATATTGGCCTTACCCAGGGATACCGCACCCGCCTGCTTCAGTCTCTCCACCACCGTCGCATCATAAGGTGAGATGAAATTATCCAGCATCTTTGAACCACAACTGGTCTTGACCCCTTCAGTGCAGAAGATATCTTTCTGCACCAGGGGAATACCCGTCAAAGGACCTGCCTGCCCGGACTTGATCGCCCGATCAGCGGCCTGCGCCTCTGCCAGCGCCTGATCCGGGGTAGTGGTGATCAGCGCATTGAGCTCTCCGTTCAACCGTTCGATGCGATCGATAAAATGACGGGTCAGTTCAACGCTGGAGAATTCTCCAGCTTGCATTGAGGCGCCCAGTTCAGCAATGGATTTACTGTGCATAGTATGATTAGTGTCCAATAGGTATCTGAGGGATTGCGGTCAATCGAGCCATCATCGTCAAACCGGCTATTCGATGACCTTAGGCACCAGATAGAGGCCGTTTTCGGTTTTAGGGGCGATAGCCTGGTTGGCCTCACGCTTATCATCTTCAGTCACCTCATCCTTACGCATGCGTTGCGCCATGTGGAGTGGATGCGACATCGGCTCGATGGCTTCGGTATCGGCAGCTTCCAACTGCTCCACCAGGCCAAGGATGTTACTGAGATCCTCGACGTAATCATCGATATGCGACTCATCCAAGGCAATGCGCGCTAAATGGGCAATTTTTTCAACATCGGACTTATCTATAGACATCCGCCTACTACCTGCTCTGAAAAATGGGCAAATCTACCATATTCTCCACACCGATACATGTTACTTGACCAGTAAACAACATAATAAAGTTACCTGCCACCCCCTGGGGCATGTAGATACCAAGCGAGAGTCAAGTATGCAACCGCAGTCTGATTCCATGAATGCCCTTATTTCGAAAAAGAAACTAAAAAATGGAGGACACAGACTTGCGATAGAAATCAGATTATTAGCAACTCATATAAAAAGTGTGAGCCAAATACAACTTTTTAAATTTAGCATGAAGATCTATACTTCAAAAAAAAGCAGTATATGGGATATAATTCCCAACATAAAGCATAGATAGGTTTATTTACAATAATGCAACGGGTTGATCACTAAAAAGGCTCAGATAGGATTGCAGAAATTAAGATTAATCCGATACTTAAAAATCGACCATGATCATAGGGTGGCTTGATAAGCCCCAACCTGACAGGCGATAAATATCAAAGACATCAAGATATGGCTGGGATATAGAGTAGATAACAATTCAACAAACAGGCTCACCCGGTTGCAAACGCATGGAAGAGATTCGTAAAACACTCACCACATCCATCCTCAAACTGCTCAGACCTCTGGTTAGACTGATGCTGCGTAATGGTTTCACCTATGGTGACTTCGCCGATCTTAGCAAATGGACATTTATGGATGTTGCCTCCAAGGAGTTTGGCATCCCCGGCCGCAAACAGACGGTTTCCAGGGTCTCTGTCATCACCGGCCTGACCCGCAAAGAGGTAAGTCGGTTGCAGAAAATAGATACCCCGGATGACAGCGCCATTGCTCATCAATATAATCGCGCCGCCAGAGTTATTTCCGGTTGGCTGCGGGATCCTCGCTTCCAAACTGAGATGGGCACCCCAGCCCCCCTCAATTTCGACAAAGGAAAGGCAAGCTTCAGCAAATTGGTCAAGGAACACAGTGGTGACGTACCACCCCGTGCAATCTATGACGAACTGATTCGGGTGGGCACTATCGCTAAAGATGAGAACGATATGATTACACTCCTAAGCGATGGCTATATTCCGCGTACCGGTGAGACGGAGAAATTGCATATTCTCGGCACCGATGTACAGCTATTACTCAACACTATCGATTATAATCTTCAGCGTGGCTCCCAAACACCCTTTTTTCAACGTAAAGTGTCGTATGACAATTTACCGATTGAGGCACTCCTTGAATTCCGCGATATGAGTGCTGAAAAGTCACTGTCCCTGCTGCTGGAGTGTGACAAATACCTGTCGCAACATGATCGCGATATCAATCCGGATACCAACGGCACAGGACGCAAACAGGCGGGAATAGGTATCTACTACTTTGAACAGGATATACCCCAAGATGAATAAGCTCCTTATAAAAGTTCTGGTTTCGATAGCAATAGGAGTATCGGTCATCGGGCTCTACAGTTGCGGTGGCTCGGGTAATACACCAACCCTCAATGGTGGCATCGGCGGAACCGGCATTACTCAAGGCAGGGTCACCGGGTTCGGGTCCGTATTTGTCAACGGCACTGAATTCAATACCGACGACGCCAGTTTCACAGTCAACGATCTCGCGGCGACAGAAAGTGATTTGGCTGTCGGTATGGTGGTCAGAATCAGTGGCGCCAGCAACTCCTCAACCGGCAC